>NZ_JBBNLO010000019.1:0-50469 GCF_040092405.1 Collinsella sp. CLA-ER-H2 | reverse complement strand
ACGTTTTAATCTATCCCCCATCACCATGGCTGGGGGCTACGTCGAGATGTCAGGCTGAAGAACGCTCGCCTGCGGCCTTTACGCCTTAAGCGTGAGCACCGCACCGAAGGCGGTCGGGCCGCAATGGTCAAGGGCGAGCAGCTTCGCCGCGACGGCGCGCCCGCGCGAGGGGACCGCCGTGAGGTTGGCGAGGCGCCCGGCGGCGCGCTCCTCGTCCACGGCGAGCCCGCAGACGATGGCGGACATGAGCGGCATGAGGGCGCCGAGGAACTGGGCGTAGGCGTCCGCGCCCAGCGCCGGGTCCCATCGGGTTACAGAGAAGTACTCGCCGCAGGCAAGACCGGCTGTGCCGCAGACGAGGTGCGCCGCCGTGAGCGGGGAGCGCGCCAGGCGCAGGGCCTCGGAGAGCAGGGCCCGCGGGAGAGTCATGCGCGGCGTCGGGTCGGAGAGTCGTGTCACGGCCATCACCTCTCCTCGGAGCGCGCGAACCAGGCCGCGCCCGCCGCCGTGAGCGCGGCGAACGCGAGCGCGCAGACCGCAAGGCCCGCCAGTGTGAGCATGCCGTCCGCCGCGAGCGCCCCGCCGAGCGCCATGTCCGCCGCGAGTGGCTCGCCGCTCGGCAGCACGGGGATGAAGCTCGTGGGGATGACCATGCTCGCCGACGGCGGAAAGAGCTGCGGCAGCGGTATCAGCGACCAGGCGAAACCACCCACGAGCTGTGCGGCGAGCGGGCAGAAGATGCCCGCGAGCATGCCGAGCCGCGCCGTGAGGAAGAGCCCTGCGGGGATCATCCACGCCGCGGTCACCGTGTTGGCGAGCGCGCAGAGGAGCATCGTGAGCGTGCCCGCGGCCGTGAGGCCCTGCGAGGAGAACGCCGAGCCCGCGAGGTAGATGCCGAAGACCACGAGGTTCGAGAGCGTGCAGAGCGCGAGGCACCAGAGCGCCTTGGCCCACCAGGCGCGCCCGAGCGGGAAGCCCAGGCCCAGAAGCCCCCGCATCCGCGTGCGAGCGTCCGCCCGCGCGACGCACGCCACCACGAGCGAGAGAGACACGGGCAGGAAGAGCGCGTACCAGTAGTTCCACGCGCTGAAGATCTGCACGCCCCGGTAGGGCATCGCGCCGAGCAGCGGCATCGGCAGCGCCATGAGCACGGCCAGGCGAACCGGTGCCGCGTGGCGCGACTTCAGGGCCTCGGCGCGCAGGCCCGCGAGCAGGCCGCCTTTCTCGCCCGTCATGCCGCCACCTCCCCGCGTGCTCGTCGCCCTTCCCGGCAGAAGCTCATGAAGAGTTCCTCGAGGTCCTGCCCGGGCCGAAGCGCATCCTCGTAGGCGAGGCGCCCTCCGCAGATGATGCCGATGGTGTCCGCCATCTGCTGCACCTCGGAGAGGATGTGGCTCGAGACGATCACCGTCGTGCCCGCCGCCGCGAAGCCGCGGATCTGGTCGCGCAGCTCCTCGATGCCGATGGGATCGAGGCCGTTGGTGGGCTCGTCGAGCACGAGCAGGCGTGGCCGGGCGATCAGCGCCAGCGCGAGCCCCAGGCGCTGCCGCATGCCCATCGAGAAGCGCCCGGCGCGCTTCTTCCCGGTGTCCGCGAGGTCCACGGCGGCGAGCACCTCATCTATGCGGCTCTCGGGAAGGCCCAGCAGCGTGGTGCGCACGCGCAGGTTCTCGCGCGCGGTGAGGTTGGGGTAGAGCGGCGCCTCCTCGATGAGGCTGCCGATTGCGTAGAGGTCCTCGCGGCGCCAGGCGTGCCCGGCAAAGATGATCTCCCCGGCCGTCGGCCGCAGCATCCCGCAGATCATCTTGAGCGTTGTCGACTTGCCGGCGCCGTTGGGACCGAGCAGCCCGTACACCTCGCCCTCGCGGATATGAAGGCTCACGTCGGCCACGGCGTCCTGCGCCTGGTCGCCGCGGCCGAAGCGCTTGGTGAGCCCGCGCGTCTCGAGCATGTAACCCATGGGTTCGTCCTTTCTCTTCCGGGCGCGCGGGCCGAGTCACCGTGTCCGCGCGCCTTACCTTTCGGGTTCACCATCCATGGTGGGGCGCGTTTCTAACGAAGCCGTAACGGCCGTTGGGCTCTTTTGTCGCCAGCCCTTTTCGACCCGTACGCCACTCATGGTATGTTTATCGCGATAACAAGGATGGAGGTGCCCGTGGCACGCAATAAGTGCCCGGAGGAGGCGGTCGAGAGGATTCTCGACGTTGCCGAGCGGCTCCTCGTGGGGCGCGGCTACGAGCACACCACGATGATCTGAAGAGCAATACGCCAAATCGAAAAAGGCAAGCCCTGGAGACGCGATTTTTGCCATAACGAGCGAGAATATCGAAGATGTCTGCACGCCATTGGCGTGGGAAGGCGAACAGCCGGTTGCAATCAGCCTGAAATAAGGCGACGATTGGGATTCTCTAGCTCGGATTTCCCGCTCGGTTCCTAAGGCGCTTAGAGCCGGCTCATAAGGGCGAAAACAAAGCCACCCGCGACGATTCTTTCAGTCATCGCTCTTGTGCATCCCTCATGACCTGCGGAAATGCAAGACGTTAAAGCCGCTGGCTACGATTCACTTTGCCAAACGGGTGTCGAAGAGGATAGTCGGCTGTTTTGGTGTTCATATCGGACGTTTTAGGGCCTCAAAACCAACCCGATTTTGTCCCCGGACAAAAATGAAACTGTGGGCTTGCGGTTTCGAAATAGTTCACGGATTTGTCCCAGGGTTTGTCCCAAACGCCTACGCGAGGACACACGGAGGGATTCGGCGGCAAGGTGGACAAAACCGACAACCAAACTAGACCCAATTGGAATGGCGCCGCAACAAACGAGCGTGAAAGAGTGGGAGTAGTTCCGCCTGATTTTTGCATCAGTTATCATTATTACGCCCTTATTATTGTGTTTTTGCACGATAATAAGGGCGTAATTTGTTGATGGAGGTTCCCCATGCAGAGAAAGCTGATGGATAAGCTGGTCGAGTGGAAGGGAAGCGAACGCCGCAAGCCCCTCATCGTCAACGGCGCGCGCCAGGTCGGCAAAACCTGGATCCTCAAAGAGTTCGGGAAGCTGCATTTCGAAAGCATCGCCTATGTGAGCCTTGACAAGGATGAGCGGGCTCGCCGGTTCTTCGAACCCGACCTCGATCCCCGAAGAATCGTCTCCTCGCTCTCGCTGCACCTCGACATGGACATCGATCCGGGCAGAACGCTCGTTGTCCTGGACGAGATCCAGTCCTGTCCCGCTGCCATCACGTCGCTCAAGTACTTCTGCGAGGACGCCCAAGAATACCATGTGGCCGCAGCCGGCTCCCTTCTGGGCATCTCCGCAACGCATGGGACCGGATTCCCCGTCGGCAAGGTCAATTCGGTGAACCTCTTCCCGCTGAGCTTCACCGAATTCCTCGGCGCAACGGGAAACGGACGTTACGCCGAGCTGATCGAAAAGGGCGACCTTGCGATGATGAACACCTTCTCGGACAAGCTCAAGGAGCTTCTGCGCACCTACTACATCGTAGGGGGGATGCCGGAAGCCGTGAACGCCTACATCGACACGGCAGACGTGCGCGACGCGCGAGAGGTGCAGGACCAGATCCTTGTCGATTACATGAGCGATTTCGCCAAGCACGTGCCCGCAAACCTGCTGGCGCGGACTATGCTCGCGTGGGACTCCATCCCCAAGCACCTTTCAAAGGAGAACAAGAAGTTCGTATTCGGCCACGTTCGCAAAGGCGCTCGAGCAGCGGATTTCGAGGAGAGCCTGCGATGGCTTGAGCAAGCCGGCCTCATCGTCAAAGTGCCGCGCGTGAGCAAACCAGGCATGCCGCTGAAGGCCTACCGGGACCAAAACGCCTTCAAGGTGTTCATGTTGGACATAGGGCTTCTGGGGGCAATGAGCGGGCTGAGCCCGGCTGCGTTGGTAGACGGCAGCAGCATTTTCACGGAATTCAAGGGGGCCCTCACCGAGCAGTACGTCTGCCAGCAGCTCGTGTCGGACTGCGGCCTCGTGCCCTTTTACTGGTCGGCCGAGAACTCCAGCGGCGAGATTGACTTCCTCGTGCAGGCCGGGTCCGGCGTGTACCCCATCGAAGTGAAGGCCGAGGAGAACCTGCGCGCGAAGAGCCTGCGCGCCTTCAATGGGCGCTACGAGGGCATGAGCCCCCGCAGGTTCAGCATGTCGGGATTCCGTGACCAGGGCTGGATGCGGAACATTCCCCTGTACGCAATCGGGAACCCGGGCAATTGGGTTTAAGCCCGAAACGGGATTTCCGTGAGGCAGGCGGTTTCTTTCGTCTCGAAAAAATAACCCAATGCTGCATCGGTCAAATCGAACGGAAGCCATGCATTCTCCTGCGTCTCCGGAAGGAGAGAGGCGCAGAGTGCAGATTCGCGGCAGCAGGCTTCAGCCTAGACCAGCCCGCCCTCGATCGCGATGAAGCGGGGCGAGGACTTAGGCTTGCCCACGGGCTTAGGCGCATCCTTGACCCACGCCCACTCGGGGGCGACCAGCGTAAAGAAATATCCGCAATCGTCGCAGACCTCGTAGACGGCGTCCGGGTTGAGCGTCCGGGCGAAGTGGGTCTTGTGGCCGCGGCGGGGGCAGAGCTGCTCCTGCTTGCTGAGCGAGATCAGGTAGGGGTTCGTGAGCGGCACGCGAGGCCGCCGGGCCATGAGGTTCATGTCGACCCTTTTGCGCGGGCGGTTATTGCAACAGGTTTTGTGCATCATGCGAAGCGCGTTGACACGGTTGCGCTATCCAGTCATTATGACCCAGCACACTGTGTGCTGAACGATTGATAGGTGACTTCGTGAGGAGGGTCATGGACGCCAATAAACCCACACGCATCGTGGACGGCACGTCGGATGAGATCGTCGCGAGCGTGCGACGCCTCGCGTGCGAGCGCGGCTACGCGAGTCTTACCGTGCGCGATGTCCTCAAGGACCTGCACATCACGAACCGCGTGTTCTACAACCGCTTCGCCAATATCGACGAGGTGCTCGATATCGTGTATCGCGACATCGCCGGCAAGATGCGCGAAAGCCTGTGCGCACCGTATGACGGCGAGGGTGACTTCTTCGAACACGTGCATCACATCGCTGCGCGCACGCTGCACCTGTCCTACGTCGCCAAGCAGAACTTCAACCAGTTCGTGTTCGAGGCCGACTCGGCGGGGGAAGAAAACTTCGCCTGGTGGGATCGCGAGATTCGTGCGCTTATCACGCAGGGCAAACAGCTCGGCGTGGTGCGTGCCGACCTAGACGAGGCGCAGTCCTCGTATGCCATCTGGTGCTTTATCCGCGGGTTCAACGCCGATGCGCTCGGCCGCGGCATTCCCGAGAACGAGGCGCTGGCGCGCTTCCGCTACGGCTTCGACCTCATGCTTTCGGGCATGAGGGCTTAAGGGCTGCACCCGGCGCACCCGTTTGCCACCATCTTTTCGGCGGTAGGTCCCATACCTATCGCCGCTTCTTTTGCCCATCTCAGCACACAGTGTGCTGAATGAAAGGAGAACGTGTACATGAAGAAGACCGTAAAGAAAATCGTCATCGTCCTGGTGCTTGTCATTGTGGCCCTCGTGGGCACCATCGGCTTCACCTGGAAAGACGAGATCGCCTCCGTGGCCAGCTTCCACAAGATCCGCGAGCGCAACGCAAGCCACGGTGATGCTAACGTCTACGAGATGACCATGGCCGGCGACTACTACATCGACAAGTTCGTCGAGCAGGGCGGCGTTTCGAGCGACGCCGAGCTCATCGACTTCGTCATCGGCAACATCACGAAGGGTGTCGTCGACATCTCCATGCCCACGCCCCAGATCGGCTGCTCGTCGTTCACCGCCTCCACGGCCGCCGGCGACGCGCTGTTCGCCCGCAACTACGATATGCACACCACGCACGCCGCCATCGTGCACACTTCCGCCTCGGGCGACCGCCACGCCACGGTCTCCACGGTCGACCTGGGCCTGCTGGGCATGGACGCCGAGTCCGAGGTCGACGGCCTCAAGGACCGCCTCACCTGCCTGGCTGCCGTCTACGCGCCGCTCGACGGCATGAACGACGCCGGCGTGAGCTGTGGCGTCTACATGACCTACCAGGGTCCCGAGGGCGAGGTCACGGCCACGAACCAAGATACCGATAAACCCGACATGACCACCACCACCTTCCTTCGTCTCGTGCTCGATTACGCCGACGATCTGGACGAGGCCGTCGAGATCGCCCAGTCTTACGACATGCATGACTCGGCAGGCACGAGCTACCACTACATGGTGGCCGACGCATCCGGCCGCAGCGCCATCTTCGAGTGGGTTGCCGCAGACGACGACACCGACACCGACGGTTCCGCCCGTGAGCTGCGTGTGACCTACAACGACGACGATGCCGCGTTCGGCGAGGTCGAGGCTGCGGCGGACTACCAGTGGGTCACGAACTTCGTGCTCGAGCCCAACTACTACGCCTCCGACGATGCCAAGAAAGGCCTCGACCGCTACAACGAACTCTACACGCGCCTGTCCGCGACCGACGGCATCGTGGCCGACGAGTCTGCGGCTATGGATGTGCTCGCCGCCGTGGGTCGTCGTAGCTGGAACAACGACGACGCCAACACCATCACCGTTCACAGCGTCGTGTACAACCTCACCGACCGCGTGATGTACTGGGTCCCCAACGAGAACTTTGACGACGCAAGCGCCTGGATCGCCTACAAGCTGTAAGGAGCACCCGTGAACGATACCCTCGCGCCTCTCTTTGAGCCTTGGACCATAGGTTCTCTCGCTATCAAGAACCGCATCGTCATGACGTCGATGGGTGGCACCGACCTGTTCGGTTGGATGGAAAAGAACCATTTCGACCGTGCAGGAGCCGAGTTCCTCCTCGAGGTGGCCAAGCACGATGCCGGCCTGGTGCTGCCCGGATGCCAGCCGGTGTACAACCCGATGTTCGGCCAATGGTTACACAAGAACAAGAAGATATACCGCGACCTAGCGGTGTGGATGCCTGTGTTCCATGCAACCGGCGCCAAGCTGTTCGTGCAGCTCACGGCAGGCTTCGGCCGATCGTTCACCATCAGTCCGCTCATGGAGGCGCTCTACACGAACCCGGTCCTGCGCGCCGCTGCCAAGCCCGTCATGGACCTCGAGCGCATCTGCGCCGCGCCGAGCGCCTCGCCCAACCGCTGGTCGGACAAGGTGCCGTCGCGTGAGATCACCAAGCCCGAGATCGACCAGATCATCGAGTCGTTCGCCGAGTCGTCGCGTCTGCTCAAGGAGGCAGGTGTCGACGGTGTCGAGGTGCACGCCGTCCATGAGGGCTATCTGCTCGACCAGTTCGCCCTGAAATACGTGAACAAGCGCACCGATGAGTACGGCGGCAGCCTGGAGAACCGGTATCGTTTCGCGGCCGAGATCGTACGTGCCATCAAGCGTGCCTGCGGCGACGACTTTCCCGTGTCCATCCGCTACAGCGTCGAATCCAAGACGAAGGGGCTGCGTCAAGGCGCACTTCCTGGCGAGCAGTTCGTAGAGGCCGGCCGCGACATGGCCGAGTCCATCGAGGCTGCGCGCTACCTGGCCGACGCAGCCTGCGACATGTTCAACTGCGATAACGGTACCTATGACGCCTGGTACTGGGCCCACCCGCCTATCTACATGCCCAAGAACTGCAACCTAGACGACGTGGCCGAGCTGCGCCGGCACATCGACGTGCCCGTCGTATGCGCCGGACGCATGGAGCCCGCCGACGCCGCCGCGGCCATCGCCGAGAAACGTATCGACGCCGCAGGCTTCGCTCGGCCGTTCTTGGCCGATCCTGCTTGGGTGTCGAAGCTTAAAGCGGGTCGAGAGGCCGATATCCGCCCGTGCATCCTGTGCCATAACGGCTGCTTTAACATGTGCCACTACAAGGGTGTGGCCAACGACCAGGACCTTATGGATTCTTTGCATCTGGCGCGTTGTGCCGTGAACGCCGAGACCATGCAGGCGTCGCGCCACTACATCAAGCCGACCTCGTCGCCCAAGACGATCCACATCGTGGGCGGCGGCATCGGCGGCATGGAGTGCGCCCGTGTGCTGGCGTTGCGAGGCCATCGTCCGGTGATTCACGAGCGCGGCGAGCGCCTGGGCGGCGTGTTCGTCGCTGCCGCGCGGGCAAGCTACAAGGATAAGATGCGTGACTTGCTTGCCTGGTATGAGCGGCAGATGGTACAGCTTAACGTGGACGTGCGCCTGGGTGACGAGGTGCGCGACATTACCGAGCTCGACGGCCCTGTGGTGGTTGCGACGGGCTCGACCCCGCGCACGCTGCCCGTCCCCGGCATAGAGCTGGCGCGTGAGGCGTGCGACTACCTGGAGAATCCGCCCGCGGCGCAGCGCGTTGTGGTGGTGGGCGGCGGCCTGACCGGCTGTGAGGTGGCCTACGACGCCGCGCTCGAGGGGCGCGACGTCGAGATTGTCGAGATGGCCGACGACCTGGTGGCGCAGAAGGGCGTATGCCTGGCCAACAGCTCGTACCTGCGCGAGTGGTTCGCCTGGAAGCAGGTGCCTGTGCATCTTGAGACCACGCTTGTCGGCATCGCGCGCACCGGGGACGCTGGCCTGCGCGTGAGCTGCAGGCACGCGGACGGTACGACGTTTGACATCGAAGCCGACGCCGTGGTGACGGCCACGGGGTACACGCCTGCGCCGCTTGCGAGATCGGGCCGTGGCGTTCGCCTGGTGGGCGACTGCAACGGCGTGGGCAATCTGCGCAGCGTGATCTGGCGCGCGTACGACGTGGCGATGACGCTGTAAGAAGAAGGGGGAAAGCTATGAAACTGACCGCCGAACAAGAGGCGATGCTCGCCGGCGAGCGCGGCGAGACGATGGCGAAGGTGCTCGAGACGCTCGTGCGCTACGGCGACCTGTACGGTGCCGACGAGATGGTGAGCGTGACGAGCAAGTACAACCACCTTGTGACGAGCTTTGGGCTCAAGGCGCTGGGGCCGGTGTACGAGCTGATGGGCAAGCTCATAGACGAAGGGGCCGTGAGCCAGATGGGTTTCTCGGTAGACCCCAGGCCGTTGGATGACAACGCGCCGGCGAGCTTTTTGCAGAAGATCATCTTTAAGCACTTCATGTACAGCAAGCAGGATTTTTACGAGGGGCAGTTGCGCGAGTTGGGGCTGATGGGCGACGACGCGTTCACATGCACGTGCTACATGGACGAGGTGGGCAACGTGCCCGCGATGGGCGATGTGCTGAGCTGGTCGGAGTCGTCTGCCGTGGTGTATGCGAACTCGGTGCTGGGCGCGCGATGCAACCGCAACTCGGGCATCATCGATTTGATGGGGTCGGTGTGCGGGTTCGTGCCACGGTTTGGGCTGCTGACCGACGACGGCAGACGCGCCGACTGGGTGGTCGAGGTGCGCTGCGAGCGAAGGCCCGAGGCGCAGCTTTTGGGTTCGGCCATCGGCATGCGCGTGATGGCCGACGTGCCTTACATCACAGGGCTGGACGCGTGGCTGGGCGATGAGCTCGATGGCAGCGCGAAGGCGTACCTGAAGGACATGGGTGCGGCGTGCGCGTCGAACGGCTCGGTGGGCCTGTACCACGTGGAGGGGCTGACGCCTGAGGCGCGAGAGCAGGGCCGCACGCTCGTGCGCGAGGGTGCGCAGGTGTATGTGATCGACGACGCCGAGCTTGAGCGCGTGCGCGCGAGCTACCCGGTGGTGTGGAAGAACGCGGACGCCAAGCCCAAACTGTGCTTTATGGGGTGCCCGCATATGAGTATGGAGCAGCTCGAGCAGTGGAGCGAGCGCATAGCGCAGGGACTGGCCGAGGCCGGCCGCACGCGCGTGAGCGTGCCGTGTGTGTTTACGGCGGCACCCGCGGTGGCGAAGCGCTTTGCGGCCACGCCGGCTGCGCGCGTGCTGGATGCGGCGGGCGTGGTGGTGTCGAGCATCTGCCCGCTCATGTATATGAACAACCCGCTGAGCGCGAAGATGCCCGTGATCACGAACTCAAACAAGCTGCGCACGTATTCGAGCGCGCGCTATTACACCGACGACGAGATTCTGGACATCCTCACGAAGGGAGCGCGATGATGACAAAGACGTTTACGGGGCGTGTGGTGGTGCCCGGGACCGTAAGCGCGACGGCACTCGTGAGCTACGGCGGGCTCAACACGCTCGCGTCGTTTCAGAAAGCGTTGCAGTTTGGCGACAAGGAGTCGACCTGTGGCGACCAGAACAACCCCGACCTGTACGGCAAGAAGATGCGCGGCAAGGCACTGTGCCTGCCCGCGACCATAGGTTCGACCACCGGTGGCCTGGTACTGTACTGCGCCGTGGCCATGGACAGGCAGCCCGCGTGCCTGCTGTTTAGCGAGGAGATAGACTCGCTGGCCGCTGCTGGCGCCATCCTGCAAGACGTGTGGCTGGGCGACGCCACGCCCATGCCGGTGATCGACTGCCTGGGCGAGGAGTTTTTGAGCTACGTAGCTGACGGCATGACCGTGACGGTGACGCAGAACGGCAGCGTCGTGGTTGATTAGCGAGCCCATTCCCACCCGGGATAACGGCTCAATTATTCCCGTATTCCCGGTCAGCCGCAGGTGGTTGAGTGCGGGCTGTAAAGGTTTGCGGGTGGTGTGCATACGTTAGTTACGGACACCAAAAACGAAAGGGAGGCAATCGTGTGCACGATTGCCTCCCTTGTTGTTCTTGCTTCTCGTAAGGAAGTGGGGACCTAAGTTAATGGATCTGGCCCCTAGATGGCCAGGCCCGCCTCGTAACCCTCGCGCGAGGCGACGACGGCGTTACCGGCCTTGACGGCGCAGCCGACTACCTGCACGTTGTCGCAGTGCTTGCGTGCGATCTCCTCGAGCGGGTTGTAAGCCTTGTAGCCGAATGCCGAGACGACCGTCGCCGCGGGGAGCTTGTGCTCGATGCCCTGGGCATCGGTATAGACGACGGCGAAGCCCGTTGCGTTCTGGCTACCGGCGCCCGCTTCGCCGCTCCAACTTGCGATGTCGGTATCGACCTCTACACCGCTCTCGATGCACTTGACGGTTGCGTTGACGTGGGACTTGACGCCGGAATTGGCCATCATTTCCATGAACGCGCCCTTGGTGATGGGCATCATGTCCAGGCACAGCTCGCCGCGCATCTCGAGCACGGTGACGTCGTCGCGGTGCTGGGCGATGAAGTCGGCCGTCTCGGCGCCTACCTCGCCGCCGCCGCAAACGACGACGGGGCCGGGGTTGACGATCGCCTTGCCAAGCAGGACGTCCTCGGCGAAAACGGCGTTCTCGATGCCGGGGATGGGAGGGGTGAGGGGCTTGGCGCCGGTGGCGATCACGATGGCGTCGGGTTTATTGGCGGTGATGAGGTCCTCATCTACCTCCTGGCCAAGGTTGACGTTGACATCGAGCTCCTCGAGGCTGGCGCGCAGGCTGCTGATGTACATGGACAGCTCACCCTTGCCGACGGGGAAGGCTGCGGAGCGGAACTGACCGCCCAGCTGATCCTGGGCCTCGTACACGGTGACGTCGTGGCCGCGCTTCGCTGCAGCCTCGGCAGCCTGAAGGCCCGCGGGGCCGGCGCCGATGACCATGACCTTCTTGGCGGTCTCGACCTTGTCCATGGCGTCCTCGTACTCACGACCGACGCGGGGGTTGACCAAGCAGGTTACCTCGGAGTCGATGTAGAGCGGGAACTCGCAGCCCTGCAGACAGCCGATGCACTGCCTGATGGTGCAGGTCTTGCCAGCCTTTGCCTTGTTGGGCATGTGGGGGTCGGCGAGCGATCCGCGGCCCATGGCGACGAAGTCGGCGGTGCCCATGGCGAGCAGGGTGTCGGCCATCTCAGGGTCGTTAACGCGGTTGGAGAGGATGACGGGGATGTTCACGACCTGCTTGATGAGGGCGCAGCGGTCCATGTTGACGGCGTGCGGGGTGAACATGGGGGCGATGACCTGGTCGGTGGGCTTGCTGGCGTACATGCCGTTTGAGCAGTTGATGGCGTCGAAGCCGACCTCCTCCAGGTGGCGGCATAGCTGCAGGGTCTCGGCGATGGTGCGGCCGCCGGGAACGAGATCATCGCTGGAGACGCGGACGATGATGGGGAAGTCCTCCCCCACGCGCTCGCGCATAGAAACGATGATCTCGTCCACGATGCGCACGCGGTTCGCAAAACAGCCGCCGTATTGGTCGACGCGACGGTTGATGGCGGGGGAGAGGAACTCGGCCAGCAAGTAGCCGTGGGCGCAGTGCAGCTCGATGCCGTCGAAGCCGGCCTCCTTGGCGCGGCCGGCGGCCGAGCCGAAGTCGTCCACGAGGGTGGCGATCTCGTCGATGGTCATGTCGCGAGCGGGGCCCTGGCATGCGGGGCAGGTGGTGGCGCTGGGCGCGACGAGGTCGAGGCCAAAGGTCGACTGGGGCATGACCTGGCGACCGGGGTGGTACATCTGGCAGAAGATCTTGGAGCCGTGGGCGTGAACGGCGGCGGTCAGGTCCTTGTTGCCCTCGATCTGGCCGTCGTTCCACAGGCCGGGGATGCGCGTGTAGCCCTTACGGTTCTCCTGGACGCAGTAGTCCTCGGTGATGAGCAGGCCCCAGCCTCCGCGGGCCTTCTCCTCCATGTAGCGAAGGTAACGCTCGGTGATGGTGCCCTCGAGGTTGCAGTAGTTGGTGACCATGGCGGGGACGACAAGCCTGTTCGGGATCTCGCAAGATCCGATTTTCATGGGAGAGAACAGAGTGTCGAGCTTCATTACTACCTCCAAGAAATCGTGGCGCGCGCATACTGCGCCCATGTACTATGTGATTAATGGTCAAGGTGGGGGCAACACCCAGGTCAAGCGGTTTGGGGAGATAATCCATGCGGTACACGCAAAAAGACATTCGCCAAAAGCTGGGCTTCACCCGCGACGCGCTGCGCCTGTATGAGAAACGCGGGATCATCCAGCCCGAGATCGATCCAGGCAATGGGTACCGCTACTACGACGACTGGCAGATGAACCTGCTGTGGGACTGCAAGTACTATCAGGCCATGGGTTTCTCGCTAGCGGAGGTGCAGGAGCTGCTCACGGCGCGCACGCCGGGGGATATCGAGAGCCAGCTTGCCCGACGCGAGGAAGAGATGCGCCACGACCTGCGTCGGCGTGAGCTCGCCCTGAGCGAGCACAGCCGCTTTATGGAGGAACTGCGTTCCAGCGAGAGCGACCTGGGCGTTGTGGAGGAGCGCGACTTTGCGGGCTGCATCTACGTCGTAGAGCGCGAGGAGCATCGTTTGCCTGCGGATATATGCACCGACGCCGTCGCCTTCGCAAACCGAAACGCCGCGCTTATGAAGCCCTACTTCTGGTTTCCCGTGGCCGGCGAACGGCGGTATTTTTGGGGGTCGGCCATGCGGCTCGAGGCGTATAGGGAACTGGGTGAGGAATGCGGGCGCGAGGGCGTTGTGGAGCTTGCACCGTCGCGGACGCTCTCGACGGTGCTCGACGCCGGTGACCGCGGCGGGTTTGGGGCCGACCTCTTTTCCGGCTTCGTGAAATGCGCTGTAGATGATGGCTACACGATAGCAGGGCCCCTTCATGGCTTGCTGCTGGCGCGAACGTTCGATTCGGCCGGTTACCATAGGTACGTGCGTGCGTATTTGCCTATTGAGTAGGAATAGAGAAATTTAGGAATTGCATTCCTAAATTTGACCACAATAAAAGCAAGTGAAATAACGCCTCCCATCGGAAAGACGGGAGGCGTTGTGTATATAGCCAGGGAAATCGAGCAGACCATCGACAAACTGCTCAAGCAGGGCAAAGTCGTGCTGGTCACCGAGATATTGCCTTCCCGGTTTCGAAACTTTAAAAGAATTCGAGTTTCGAAACCGGAAGGAGCGGATGATGGCCTGGGTAGACCGCAACACGTACCTGTAGCGGCTTTGGGCGCTTGAGGGCACCCGGGACATCAAGGTGATCACGGGGATGCGCCGCTCCGGCAAGTCCGAGCTCATGAAGGCGTTCTCCGCCTCCGTTGCGCGGAAGGACTCGTCCTCCAACAACGTCTACATCGACCTGCTGGACCTCGAGCGGCATTATCAAGCGTGTGCGTTTTCGTAGGCCTCTTTGATTTCTTCTGGCAAGCCGTCGGGAATGAGCGCCTTCAGCTCAGCCTCGTCGTTGCCCTGATTCAGCTGCTCGTAGTACCAGCATTTGAACTTCAGCATATCCAGCGCGCGGTTCATGTTCGCGATCTCCGACTCCATGTGGACCTTCCGCTCCTCGAACATGGCCTTGCGTTTGGGATAAGTCGATGGGCCCTCCGCGCACCATTCCATGAACAGCCGGATGTCCTTGATCTCCATCCCCGCCTTCTTCAGGCATTCGATGACCCGAAGCGCCTCGAGTTCCGTATCGCCGAATTGGCGAATACCGGACGCCCGCTTCAATTCCGGGAACAGCCCCTGTTTGTCGTAATACCGCAGTGTTGAGGTGGGCAAACCGAACATCTCCGCCACCTGTCCGATTGTGTACACGCGCATCCTCCATTCATTTTCAAGTTGAAGCTTGACCTAAAGTCAGGTTTAGGTAATACCGTCATTTTCGTCAATGCAAATAGGGAGTGCAAGGGGTGCTCCGTCATGGGCAAAAAGGTTTTGGTGGTTTCTTCGAGTCCGCGAAAGAATGGCAATTCCGAGACGCTGGCGGACGCCTTCGCCAACGGCGCGCGGGAGGCGGGCCACAGCGTGGAGACCGTGCTCCTGCGCGAAAAGCAGCTGGGCTTCGGCAGGGGCTGCCTTGCCTGCCTAAAGCTGGGGCGCTGCGTCATCCAAGACGATGCCGTGGAAATTGCCGCCAAGATGCACGACGCCGATGTTCTGGTGTCGCAACGCCCGTCTACTACAGCGTCTGCGGGCAGCTCAAGACCATGCTGGACCGCGCCAACCCGCTCTTCGGCTCCGATTATGCATTTACCGAGGTGTATCTATTGGCAGCGGCGGCGGAGGGCGGGCGCTCGACCTTCGAGGGAACGGAGAAAGCCGTACGAGGCTGGGTTGACTGTTTCCCCCGTCGCGCGCTCGCCGGAACGGTTTTCGCCGGCGGCGTGAGCGGCGTGGGCGAAATCGCCGGGCACCCTGCACTGGAGCAGGCGCGACGAATGGGCATGGAAATCTAGGCGGGCTGCTTGGCCGCGCAAATGCGGATTGGTTTTTTCGGATGTGATCACGTAAATTTGAATCAAGCCGGCGGAGGAGCAATCGGCCAATGAGATTGTGCCTGGAACGCTTGAACAAAATATTTGATTCGCAAGCGATTGAATAGCTCCATCTGTTTTGGTTAAAACAAGCTGCGTGCCGCGCGCCTGCGGTACGAAGGAGGGAGAAGGCTATGAATATCGTTGTACTGAGCGGCAGCCCTCGCAAAGGTGCCAATACCGACACCATGGTCGACGCATTTGCAGAGACTGCGCGTGAGAGCGGTCATACGGTGGAAGTCATTCGTGTTGCCAGCAAGAAGATCGGCGGCTGCCTGGGGTGCCAGTACTGCTTTGCCCATAAGGGTGAATGCGTGCAGAAGGACGGGATGGCCGGTGTGATCGAGTCGCTCAAAGAGGCCGACATGGTCGTTTTCGCCTCGCCCATCTACTGGTTTGACATCACCGCGCAGGAGAAGATCGCCATCGATCGCCTGTATGCCTTCGGTGCTACGGGATTTCCGTTTGCCAAGACGGCTCTGCTCCTCGACAGCCATAGCGATGGGGTCTATGACGCGGCGATTGCTATGTACAAGGCCACTTGCGCTTACTGCAAGTGGGACGACCAGGGCATCGTCACTATCAGCGGCATGACCGAGCGCGACAGCATGGCCTCGTCACCCAAGCTGGAAGAGGTGCGCGAGCTTGCTCGTAGGCTTGCCTAAGGGCAGGCGAGGGCCGGTTGCTGCTAACTTTAAACGCGGAAAAATGCCCGCGATGAGAAACGACGAGGCCCGGACGCAGTGCTACTGCGTTCCGGGCCTCGTCGTTTTGCGAGCTCATGACGGTTTGGCCGCCGTTGTTTTAGTCAAACAAGCTCGGCATGTCGTTTTCCTTCATGAGGGCACCGGCAGAGGGGAGGCTCTGTGCGGTGAACTTTTCGGCCGAGACACCGGCGCCAAGGATCTCCTCGGTCGTGCCGACGGTGGTGACCGAGCGGCCCTTCTTGGCCGTAAAGGCCTGGACGCCCTGCGTGTTGGTGGTCGTCTTGGTCTTGAGCAGCGACGTGTTGAAGTTCATCAGGCGGTAGTCGCTCGAGACCAGCGCGATGTCGCGGTCCTCCTTGAGTACCTGAGCATACAGCAGTTTGCTGCCGCCGTAGATGGCGTTCTTGAGGCGCTTGCGGTTGGTCTTGGTAACGTATCCGGCAAGTGCGACGCGCACCACACGACCGTTCTCAAAGACAAACAGCACGTCGGCCTTGTAGTCCTCGGGGTCGATGACCCAGATCACACTCTCGTCGGGTTCCATCTCGAGGTCGGTGGGCAGGTACGAGCCCAGCTGTGCCGACTTGGTATCCTCAAACGCCGCGACTTTGCACTTATAAACCTGGCTCTTGTTGGTAAACACGAGCAGCTCATGCGTATTGGAGGACGGGAACTCGATAAAGGGTTTGTCGCCGTCCTTGTACTTGAGCGTGGTCGCCTTCTTGAGCACGCGGTCCGTCATCTTCTTAAGGTAGCCATCGCGCGAGAGCATGATGGTGACCGGGTACTCCTCGACCTCGGGCTCCAAGCTTACCTCGATAACCTCATGGGGCTCGATCCTGCCCGTGCGGCGCGGCATCACGTACTTCTTGTTGACTGCGGCCAGCTCGTCGCTGATGACCTTCTTGATGTTCTCCTCGCTGGAGAGGGTCTCCTCAAGCTCGGCAATCTCGCCCTCAAGCTTGGCAATGTCCTTGGTGCGGTTGAGGATGTATTCCTCGTTGATATTGCGGAGCTTAAGCTCGGCAACAAACTCGGCCTGGGTCTCGTCGATGTCGAAACCCTTCATAAGGTTGGGCACGACCTCGGCTTCGAGCTTGGTGCCACGGATGATGGCGATGGCCTTGTCGATGTCGAGCAAGATCGCCTCGAGGCCGTGCAGCAGGTGCAGGCGCTCGGACTTTTTGCCCAGGTCAAAGTTAATGCGGCGACGCGTGGACTCAATACGCCACTTGACCCACTCGTGCAAGATCTGGCGCACGCCCATAACGCGAGGATAACCATCGACGAGCACGTTGAAGTTGCATGAGAACGAATCCTGCAGCGTGGTCGAGCGATAGAGCTTGGCCATGAGCTTGTCGGGGTCGACGCCGCGCTTAAGGTCGATGGCGATGCGCAGGCCCGAGAGGTCGGTCTCGTCGCGGATGTCAGCGATCTCCTTGACCTTGCCCTCTTTGGAGAGCTTGACGATGCGCTCGATGATGACATCGGTCTTGGTGGTGTAGGGGATCTCGTAGACCTCGATGATGCGCTCTTCGGGAATCCAGCGCCAGCGGGAGCGGATCTGGAAGCTGCCAAGGCCGGTCTCGATAATCTTTTCCATCTCCTCGCGGCGGTAGATGATCTCGCCGCCGGTCGAGAAGTCGGGCATGGGCATATACTCAAGCAGGTCGCAGTCGGGATCCTTGAGGTAGTGCATCGTGGCGGTGCAGACCTCGTTGAGGTTGAAGCCACAGATGTCGGACGCCATGGCGACGCCGATGCCCTTATTGGCCGAGACGAGGATGTTGGGGAACGTGGTGGGCAGCAGGCGCGGTTCCTTCATGGCGCCGTCGTAGCTGTCGACGAAGTCGACCGGGTCCTTGTCGATGTCCTTGAAGATCTCGGCGCTGATGGGGGAGAGCTTGGCCTCGGTATAACGCGAGGCGGCGTAGCTCAGATCGCCCGAATAGTACTTGCCAAAGTTGCCCTTCGACTCAACGAACGGCGCGAGCAGTGCCTCGTTACCGGTGGCTAGACGCACCATCGTCTCGTAGATCGCGGCATCGCCGTGCGGGTTGAGCTTCATGGTCTGGCCCACGATGTTGGCGCTCTTCTGGCGCTCGCCCTTGAGCAGACCCATCTTGTACATGGTGTAGAGCAGCTTGCGGTGCGAGGGCTTAAAGCCGTCGATCTCGGGGAACGCACGCGAGACGTTGACGCTCATGGCGTAGGGCATGTAGTTGACCTCGAGCGTCTGCGTGATCGGCTGGTCGGTGACCTCGGAGTGCAGGCCGATGACGTTCTCGGCGTTGACCTGCTTTTTCTTTGGCTGGTTCTTCGTCTTCTTCTTTGCCACGATTTCCTCTTGAAGTTCTTATGGGCCGTCGTTATCGATTTGCTGCTATTGCAGGTCCAGCTGGTCCAGGTATTCCTTGCCGTGTTCGGAGATATGGCGCTTGCGGCCTGCCTCGTCGTTGCCCAGCAACAGGTTGAACATGGTTTCCATCTTGGTGACGTCCTCGGGCTCCACCTTGATCAGACGGCGCGTCTCGGGGTTCATGGTGGTGAGCCACATCATGTCCGGATCGTTTTCACCAAGACCCTTGGAGCGGTTGATGGAGCACTTTTGGTCGCCGATCTCTTTGAGGATGCCGTTCTTCTCGAGTTCGGTGTAGGCAAAGTAGGTCTTTTCTTTGCAGTTGATCTCGTAGAGCGGCGACTCGGCGATATACACGTAGCCTTCGTCGATAAGTGTGGGAACCAGGCGGTAAAGCATGGTGAGCACGAGCGTGCGGATGTGGTAACCGTCGACGTCGGCGTCCGTACAAATGATGACCTTGTTCCAGTTAAGGTTGTCCAGGTCAAAGGCACCAAGGTTCTTGATCCGCTTGTCCTTGATCTCCACGCCGCAGCCCAGCACGCGCATGAGGTCCATGATGATGTCGGACTTAAAGATGCGCGGGTAGTCCTCCTTCAGGCAGTTGAGGATCTTGCCGCGGACGGGCATAACGCCCTGGAACTCGGCATCGCGCGAGGTGCGAATGGCGCCTGCTGCCGAGTCGCCCTCTACGATGTAGATCTCGCGGCGGCTCTTGTCCTTGGAGCGGCAGTCGATGAACTTCTGCACGCGGTTGGCCATGTCGGTCTTCTGCTGCAGGTTGGTTTTGATGCTCTGACGCGTCTTCTCGGCGTTCTCGCGCGAGCGCTTGTTGATGAGCACCTGCTCCATGATCTTGTTGGCGGCGTCTTTGTTCTCGATCAAGTAGGTCGAGAGGCGCTCCTTAAAGAAGGCCGTCATGGCCTGTTGGATAAAGCGGTTATTGATGGCCTTCTTGGTCTGGTTTTCGTAGGACGTCTGGGTGGAGAAGCAGTTGGTTACCAGCACCAGACAGTCCTGGACGTCTTGCCACTTAATGCCGCTCTCGTTTTTGTTGTACTTGCCCTGTTGCTTAATGTAAGCATCGATGGCGCTGGTGAGGGCGCTGCGGGCAGCCTTCTCGGGCGAGCCGCCGTTCTCGAGCCACGATGAGTTGTGGTAGTACTCCTGCATCATGAAGGTGCGCGAGAAGCACATGCACGCGGTAATTTTGACGTTGTAGTCGGGCAGGTCCTCGCGATCGCGACCGCGACGGTCAGCCTCGATAAAGAAGGGCTCGGTGAGATAGTCGGTACCGACCTTTTCGAGTACGTAGTCCTCGATGCCCTTGGGATAGCAAAAGTCCTCTTCGGAAAACTCGCCATCGTCGCCCTCGATGCGCAGGCGGAAGGTCACGTTGGCGTTGACCACGGCCTGGCGGCGCATGGTCTCGCGATACCACTCGTGGGGAATGCTGATCGAGGTAAAGACCTCAAGATCGGGACGCCACTTGATGGTGGTGCCGGTGCGTTCCTCGTCGCTGGGCTCAATCTCGAGTGCCTTCTTTTTGGCGCCGACGACCTTGCCCTTTTTAAAGTGCAGGGAGTACTTGTTGCCGTCGCGCCAGACGGTGACGTCCATGTACTCGGAGGCATACTGGGTCGCGCACGAACCCAGGCCGTTGGTACCGAGCGAGAAGTCGTAGTCGCCGCCCTGGTTGTTGTTGTACTTGCCGCCGGCGTAGAGCTCGCAAAAGACGAGCTCCCAGTTAAAGCGCTTCTCGGAAGGGTTCCAGTCGAGCGGGCAGCCACGGCCATTGTCCTCTACCTGAATGGAGCCATCGCGAAAGGCGATAAGGGTGATGAGCTTGCCGTAGCCCTGGCGCGCCTCGTCAACGGCGTTGGACAGGATCTCGAAGGCGGCATGCGCGCAACCGTCGAGTCCGTCCGAGCCGAAGATGACGGCGGGGCGCAGGCGTACACGCTCCTCGTCCTTGAGCTGGCGGATACTGTCGTTACCATAGTTTGCGGTGTTTTTTGCCATACTCGCTCTCTCGGTGCTCCTTTTGCTGCGTTTAAGTCATATAGATAGTCAAGGTAGCATAGCCCAGGCCGTGGGCGATTCCACCTAACACGAAATCCATCGAACAATCGTTCGGATTAACGGGTAAAACGTGTCGTGCGGATTGTTGTTCCGAATCGAACATTGGGACAAGCGTCTCGTTTTATGGGCCACGGGCGTGCGTGTGCGAGTCCTTTTGGCCCATAAGGAACGCTGGCGGGTCGTTATTTGGGCCGTGGGTCACTTCGCCGGCGTCGTGTTTCGTCATACGCTCATAGTGGAAGCCGATGCCACGGGGTCGACTTGGGACTCGGGCAACGGATGAGCTGCAAGCCGAAAGGAGCGGTGAGGATGATGAAGCCCATGACGAAGAAGCTGCTGTTAGGAATTCCCACCGTGACGCTTTCGGCCGTGCTGGCATGTACGGTGGCCGGCTGCGGCGGTAATGCGCCGAGTGGCTCGGGCGGGAGCGCACCTGTGCAGGAGAAGGCCGAGAAGCCCAAGGCCTATGAGTCGCAGACGGTCGAGGTGGCAGGCATTACCTATGAGTCGGTGGCTCACGGTACGTTCTATCGCGGTGATGCCAAGAAGCAGGACGGCTTTTACCTGCACATCAAGATTACCAACAACAACACAAAGAACAGGACGTTCAGTTCCTTTAACGTGCATGCTGCCCAGGGCGATCTTGAGGCAGGCGACCCGTTGTTTACTTCCGGCAAGTCGGCCGTGCTCGACTACGTTGCAAGTGAGGCTCCCGATGAGCTTCACGAGGGCATCGATCTTTCCAAGAGGCCAGATATCGGCCCGGGCGAGACCGTTGAGTACGTGTATTTCTGGGCGCCCAAGACGGCGTACTACGGGCCCATCACTGTCGAGTTCGTAGACGCTTACGCCCCCGCCAAGAATCATGAGGCCATGCACTTTGACACCACGGGATGCGAGACCAAGGAGTTCAAGGCAGCCGGCGGCGTGGCCGATTCTGGCGAGAAGGCAGATTTAACGGGCATCGACTGCGCATCGTACAGCATCGAGGCCGCCGATGGGTACACGCTGGATTCGTCCGACGAAGAGCGCGAAAAGGCAAACTTCTTCCACGACGAGACTGGAGGACGCCTGAACATCAGCATCTTCCCGCGCTCGCCGGAGGAAGAGATTGCAAGCCTAGAGCAGGTCTACGAAGGCAAGGAGACAACAACCGACCAGGTCGAGTACAACGGCATAACGTGGCTGCGCTTTACCGGTCCCGACAACGGCCATACACTGTTTGCGACGGCTCCCGCGACGGGCGAGACCGTCCGCGTGTCGATTGGCTGGAAGATCGACTGGGATGCCGCCGTGCCCATGATGGAGGCACTGAAGCTCAAGTAACGCCGCGATTCTTAGGTCAGGCGACTCAGGGCTGGCTCCGAGTTATCGGGGCCAGCCCTTTTTGGTGCTCGATGAGCAGGGCCAATGCCTCGCGCGGTTTCGGGTGCAGTGGGGCATCGTGCGCGCAATGACGAACATGATTTCCATAATGACATGTAACTAGGAGCTAGCGAGGCCTATCCGAATTGACCTCATTGGCGGTGTCTTTTTCGAGCGCCGTGCGGCGGGCGCTGTAGGCGATGAGGCCCGCGCCTGCCGCGGCGAGTGCTGCAGCGGCTGCCGTAAGGGGAGCGTTGACATCGCCCGTGCCCGCAAGCGCGCCCGCTTTTCCGGAGCGCTTGTTATTGCCGTGGTCCTTGCCGCTGCCGGAGCTGCTTCCGCCGGAGCCGCCGCCCTCGTCAGTACCGCTGCCACTCGAGCCACCATCGCCGTCTGCTGTCATCGGGGCGTCGTGAAGTCCTGTCGTATCCGCGCTGTCGCATACGCCGACCTGCACTTCTGAGCGTTCGCATGCCGCGTCGGGCACATGAAGTTCGTGCAGAACGGCACCCAGCGCCGAGTTTGCGCCCGGTCGGATCTCCTCGAGCGTTACGGGATCGAGCGCCACCAGATTACGCGCCTTCGCATACAGCGTTACGCGTTTGCCCACTTCGTCGCTCCAGCTCTCGGGGATGGCGAAGCTCATGCGGAACTGTGCCGTGCGACCCGGTGCCAGCATGGCGTTGCCGTTGTCGGCTACCAGCGGGTGCGTTGCAAAACGTGTGCCCAGCGTCTCGGGCGCGTACTTCACGTGTGCCATGTCGTTGGCCGAAGCATCTTCGGCAAGCTCCGGATCGTAGATCGATGCCGTGCGTGCGTTCGCTCCGAATCCGATGGATGCGCTGGAGAACGGTTGGCTGGAGCCCTCTCGGTACAGATCGATCGTGCCGGCAGTCAGCAAAGTGTTGCCGTCGTTTCGCACCGTGACCATGAAGGATTCGCCTGCTGCTCCGGGCACCACCGCGCCCGAGGTAGCGACCGCGCCCGTCGGAGTGGCACACGCCACCAAGGGCACTTCGATGCCGTGCAGCTCTGCCTCGCTCTTCTCCGCGCTCACAATGTGCGTGGCGAGCGCGGAGAGCATGCCTCCCGACGTCAAAAATGTCGTTATCTGATCGACGGGATGGTCCAGTTCGCACATCACGAACGGCTCCGTGAACAGATCGCCTGCCAAGGTGCTGGCGAAGATGCGGAAGTGCTTGCCCATCACTGCTACCGGGTTGCCTTCTTCGTCGTAGGTTTGCCCCACCTTGCCATCGGTGTTCTCTACATAGAGCGCGCACCTGCCGTTGTTGCTTACGCTAAACGATGCCGGGCCACAGCCTGCGGCACCCACGGGCTGCGTTGCAAATGCCGATGCGCCTCGCGTCCAAGTAATATGCTGCAGCTGCTCGTTGACGGTGGCCAAAAAGCCCGAATGTTGTGGCCACGGCACCGCATGGGGTACCGTGGCGTCTGGTGGCATAACGCCCCAGCCCGCAATGGACTGGCCGATCACGGCGTACGATGCGCAGCCGCAACCGTCTGCGGTCTCGTACGCAACGGGCACCACCATTTTGCCGTTGATATTCTCGGGCTCGCCCAGCTCGATGCTCGACGGTGCTTGCGGAAAGCGAAGAACTTGGCGGAACGTCAGGCTGTCGCCCAAATCATCCGACCACAGGGTAAAGCATTCCAGCGCAACCTCAGCCTCGCTGCCGAGCGCCTTTTCTGCGGTGGCTCCGCGGCGGTGGAGGTAGGCACCCGACAGGCGCCCGTCGACCAGCGTCTTGCCTACCGTGATGCGCGGGCACTGCAGGCAATGGTAGCCATCCTCCTGAAGGCGGCCGCGCGAGATGCTGCGCCACGACGTGTGCGATATCACGCGAACTCCGTCGTTGCTTATGCGCAGGCGCACAACGGACAGTATGCCGGATGTGCTCGCCGTATCGAAAAGGGTGTTGTCGCCGGCGGGGCGCTCGCCCGAGACCAGCAGCACGTAGGCGTCCTGGTTTTCCCTCCCGTCTGTATATTCCACCACGTCGAAGTCGTAATCGAATATGCCGTCGCGCCCCACGTCGCCCTCGCCAAACCCAAGGGGGAAGTCCACGGGCGTGGGAGCGGACCACGTGCCGTTTGCCTTTGTGTGCACCACCAGGCGCGAGCGGCCATTGTCGCCGTAGCGCACCGAGGCGATACGGAACAGGCATTCTACGCCGGCAATCATTGCCAGCTTCATGTGAGCTTCGCTGAGCACGCCGGTAAACAGCACATCGTCGCTCGAGGGCTTGATGCCGCCACGCTCGTCCTCCGACACGCCAGCAGAATTGGCGTTGGGGTCCGCAACGGCGTTCGTTGCCTGCCCGATGTAGGTGTACTTATACATCGGTGCGGCATTTTCGTCGTTCTCCATCAGCGCGTGGACGAAATGTTCGACCTGTCCCGTGTCGTCGCTCTCCGCGTTCGTCTCGAGCTCAATGCGCGTGACCGCTTGATCCCAATCGCGCACGACAGGCGCGGCGTTTACGGCAGCGGCCTTAACCTCGGCGCGTGCGAGCAGCTCGGCGTTGGTGACGATGGTGGCCGATGCGATAAACTGCGGCACACCACCTGCCTCGGCGTTGCCGGCCGAGCCGAAGCAGGCATCCAGCGTATAAGGCGTATCTCCACCCAATGCCAGCTCAGAGCGTTGGAGCACATACTGGTCGCCATTGTTCACCGACATATTCCACGAATCGATGAGTGTGGGCCACGACCCCGACCAAGCCTTGGTGGTCCACTTGAACATTACGAACTGGAGTATCACATCGACATCGACGTCTGCACCTACGCGCAGCCGCGGAAGCTGGTGTCCATCTGCCTTCTCGTACCCAATGAACAGCGTGAGGGATGCGGCGCCGCGCACGGCAGACGAAGCGACGCCTGCAACGCCGGCGCCAAAGGTGACGGCAAGCCCGATCTGGATGGTGAACGAGCCCGACGTGTTTGAATAGTCGAGCGAAATGTTCTTGAAAAACGCCGCGCCGCTGCCGTGCGTGTGGGCACCCACAGCGAGCGCCAGCTTCGCCAGCACCCAAGGGTTGACGTTTAGGAAAAATGGCACCGGTCCTAGGGTAAACTGCTCGGTCCAATTGAGGTCAGTTCTTACCTGGAAGAGGGCCTTAATATTGCCGTATGCGGGGTCGTTGTTGTTACCCCAGGTTTTGCCCACCCAATCGTAGGCGAGCGAGCCGTACAGCTGTGTGGCGATATCCATCGTGAACAGCGGCGTGCAATGGTGGCGAAGGAGCTTGGTGTTTCTTGGATCGGTGCCCGAACCGGCACTCATACTTTTGTACTGATTCCACTTCCCTTCCATTTCGTCGAGGTAGCGGTTTGCCTGCTTGGCGCCCGACTCGCGCGGTGACTTCTTCCAGTACTCCGGATCCGGATTGCCCGAATCGTTCATATAGCCGGCTGGTTTGTATCCTCCGCCAAACAGCACGTATCCAGCAAACGAGAAATCGAAGAGGATCGGAAATGTGGGTATCCAGCACGTGAACTTATTGCCGCCGATGCCGGGAAACGCCGCGGGGAAATCAAACGGAGTGACCTCTTGGTCCATGGTAGTGGGGACGATAGTGGTCGAGCCCGATTCCGCCTTTGCGGCCGGCGCGGTGACAACGGCCATGGGGGATGAGAGCGTGTAGGTTTTGCCCTGATAGTCGAGGACAAAGCGCAGCTTGCACCCTTCCTCCAGAAGGCCCGATGCCGCGTCGAGAAACTTGTCTTCGAGTGTGAACGTCGCCAGATTATCCGCGCCCGATGCGCTGGCCTTGATCTGACCAATCTGCGTGACGGTTTCGGTTGAGCTGCCCGCAGCGGGCATCACTTTATTGATATGCAATGTTGCCTGCCCGCCCTGCGGCAGATGAGCCTGCACGGTAAATGCGTGCGTATCGGGCTGCTCGTTTGCCGTGTCGTCCTTCGGCAATGCCATGAACGTGGCTTCAGCGTACTGGATGTCCCATTCGTCGAATGTGAGCTGGCGGAAGTACGGCTCGCCGTCGGAAAGCGGACGCGTGGGCGTGGTTATGGCGGTGCCGCCCTGGATACGCGCAAGGGGAATCTCGACATCACGGTAGCCCGCCATGCTAATGGAGATGCCGCCGTTAAAGTCGTACGCGTCAAGGAGCGTTGCCTCGTCCACGTAGCCTTCCGAAAGAGGGGCGACCTCAAAGATGGCCGTGCCTTCGTCATCGGTCGTGGCGGTGAGCTGCTTGCCTACGGCATAGCGCGATGTGAGCGTGACCTGGGCACCTGCGATGGGCGTATTCTTGTTGGCGACGTCGACCACGACCACACCAAACATGGTGCGCGAGAGAACGAGCACCTTGAAGGGGTCTTCTTCGTCGGCATAGGCCGCGGTGGGCGCGAACGGCAGCAGGAAGGCATTTTCGCTTCCCGGCACACGAGGCAACATAATGCTCGCCAGCGAGGACGCTCCAGCAACAAGTAACGAACGGCGATCAAGCATCTTGGGCTCCCATCCCGCAAATATCGGTGGAAATAATCCAATTTTGCGAGAAGACGCTTCGTGGCGGTAGTGCCGTTCAAGGGTCAAAATGTCCAAATTGATCGAGCGAAGCGCCGGGTTCCGGAACGCGTTCGATGCGCTTGGCAGCCCGGTCGCTAACGCAACATGTGCGCGACCAGCTCGGCGCGTGTGCCGATGCCAAGCTTTGCGTATACGCCGGATAGGCGGTTTTTGACGGTGCCCGGCGATACTCCCATATGGCGTGCGATTTCAGCGTTGGTCCATCCGCGGCAGGCGAGCATGGCCATGGTGAACTCTGTGGTCGTTAAATCGTCGGCAACGTCCTCGCCCGAATCGGGGTTGTGGATGCGCCGCCAGCCGTAGCTGAAGCGGTACGTGATCTCGATGATGCGTGCGAAGTCGTCGGGGTATTGCGTTTTTAGGCACGCCTCGATGAGCCCCTGTAAAAGGCCGTGGTGCTCGCCGATGAGCTCGATAAGGCCGTCGGGACGCGCAATGTTCCAAGCAGCTCCGAAATGCGTTCTTGCGGCGTCGACGTCTTTGAGACTCATGCAGGCCATGGAAGCTGCCAGGTGCAGGAACAGTTCCGAGATGGGATAGCTTCCCTGTTTCATGATCAGGGCGTTTTCCGCCATGCCCAGACTGCGGCCATATTCGCCGCGCAGGTACAGGGCATGCGCCATCACGTAGCTGGCGAACAGGCGCAGGCCTTCGGGCAGATGCGCCGCAAGCGGATAAAACTCTTCGGCAGAATACGGGGAAGGCAAGTGCAGCAGGACGCTCGCGGCCGAGGCGAACAGGATATGCGTGGCGTGGACGGCGGGTGATTCCTCGTCGGCCGGCGTATCGAGGATGCCAGCAAGGCAACGGCGGGCATCGGCGATACGGTTGAGCGACAGACTGGCATATCCGCAGATAAAGCATGCGGAATAGCGCAGTGCGGGGTCGGTGGCGTCAAGATAGGGGCGTGCTGTCTTGGCGGCGAGTGCGGCCTGTCCGCGAAAGTACAGCGCTTCTGCCGTGGCGATGGCGCGTGAATCGGGGTCGGAAATGCCTGCAACCGCAGCGTCAATCTGCCCCGGCACAAAGGCGGTGCACATCAACGGCATGGGAACGCATGGGTAGCCATCGCAGTCCATCTTCCATCTCCCAACAGCTGGCAACACTAGCAGCAATTGTACTCTTGTTGCTCGGGACCCCTTTCGTTTTACTGTTCGGTTAACGCTGCGGATCGTTTTGGAAGGCTTACGAGCATGGTGGTTCCGTTCTCGGAACTTGTTTCGACCTCTACCGTGCCACCGTGAAGCGCTGCAATCTCCCAAACAAGCGCTAGCCCGAGTCCTGCGCCGCCGTATGCTCTGCTGCGGGATTTGTCTAGACGAAAGAACGGCTGGAAGATGCTCTCTCGGTACTGCTTGGGTATTCCCGGGCCCTCATCTTTGACTCGCAGGAGCACGTGGCTGTCGCTGCCGCTGATGGAGACGTTGACAGTCGAGCCGGAGCGGCTGTAACGGATGGCGTTTTCGACCAGATTAAACACCAGCCGATAGAGGAGCGTATCACTTCCGATTGTCAAAGCGTCTCCGGCGCAATCGAGGGTTACGTCCTTATTCTCGGCAAGCGGCGCAAGGTCGGTGAGGACCTCTTCGGACAAGGGACCAAGTTCAACAGCGTCCTCGCAAGGAACGCTGCGGAGCTCACTCATCTCGAGCAATATCTTGGTCATTCGAGACATGCGCTCGGTTTGTTCTTGTAGCAGGCCGAGCAGCTCGGCTGTTTCGGGTTGCAGACCGGAGCGCTCGGAGATGAATAGTTCAATCTGTGCTTGCATAAGGGCGAGCGGGGTGCGCAGCTCGTGTGCGGCGTTGCCGGTAAACTGACGCTGCGCAGAGAACCCTTCGCCAAGACGGGCGATCATGTCGTTGAAAGAGGCGCTGCATCGCTGTAGCTCGGTGGGCACATCTTCACTGAGTCTGATTTCGCTTAGGTTGTCAGGCTGCACACGCTCAACCTGGGCTGCAAAAGCCCGTAGCGGTTTGAGTGCACGGCCGCTCGCAAAGTATGCCAGCGCGCCGCCAAGGAGTGTGACTCCAGCCGTGATGTACCAGGTTGTCGTGCCAAAAGACTCTTGTGCGTCGTTTACGACGATCGTGACCTTGTCATCGGGGGTCGCTTTCGTTGGGTCGAACGCCTGGGGCGAATCTTCGCCGGTTGCGTTAAAGGCCGAGATGTTACTGCCGATGGCATCCATGTAGCGCATGCCCGTATAGCCGACCAGGCAGTTTGTCAGCACGCATGCTGCACACGTGAGCAGTGCCGTCATAATCGTTATGCGCCATTGCAGGGAAAGCCTTTTCATTCGCTATCCTCCATAACGTAGCCCTCTCCAATCCGATTGCGAATCGGGTCGTATCCCAAAGCGCTGCGCAACTTTTTTCGGAGCGACGAAATATGAACGCGGGTTGCGTTGCTAAAGCTGTTCACGCTGCTATCCCAAACGTGCTCGATAAGCTCCTCTTGACTTACCGGACGCCCCTGATTAAGCATCAGGTATTCCAAGATTCCCGTTTCCTTGCGCGTAAGAGATAAAGCCTCACTGTCCACGGAAGCGATGCGCGCCTTGGTGTCAAAGCGGAGCTTTCCGCAGGTTAATACTATGTCGCTTTGTGTAAAGCGTCTGAGGGTAAGGCTGCGAATCCTTGCCGCAAGCTCGTCCAGATGAAACGGCTTGGTGAGGTAATCGTTGGCGCCGGCATCGAGTCCGGCGACTTTATCTGATACTTCGCCACGTGCGGACAGAATCAGTACCTTAGTCTCGCAGTCAGTTTTCCTAAGTTCCCTGAGTACGGTCATGCCGTCGATGCGGGGAAGGTTGAGGTCGAGTACCACGAGGTCGAAGGCCTCAACGTCCAGTAGGTCGAGCGCCTCCTGTCCGTCGTGACAGCAGTCGACGCTGTACGCCAAGTTTCGCAAGCTGCGCGCGATTGCGTCACACAGCGCCCGCTCGTCCTCGACGATCAAAATACGCATAACAGTCTCCTTGCACATTTCAAATCGCGCTTAACACGGATTTTATAGCCGATATGGTCCAATGGTCGCGTAACGAAAGGAGTGGTCGTGTTGTTCAAAGCGGTAAAACCCGTGGTACAGGTCGCTTTGTTGATCGTCGGAATTGCCATGGTGTGCTTTGGCGTTATGCGTGGCGAGGCGGATGCCGTGCTGGCCAAAGCGATTAGGCTGTGCTTGGAGTGTATCGGAATTGGATAAAAGAGAAAACACTGCGTCGCATGTTTTGGCCCGATTTCGCGGATTCATTCAGGCGGCGGCGACGCTGGTCACCAATATTCACCTGCCAAACTTTGCCAAAGGCGGCATCTATCAGGGCGCGGGAAAAACAGTCTGCGTACCTGGACTTAATTGCTATTCGTGCCCCGCGGCATCGGGTGCGTGCCCCATCGGGTCGTTCCAGTCGGTGGTGGGTTCATCCAAGTTCAACTTTTCTTACTACGTCACCGGTACGCTCATTTTGCTCGGCGTGCTGCTGGGACGCTTTGTATGCGGCTTTCTATGCCCGTTTGGCTGGCTGCAGGAGCTGCTTCATAAGATTCCCGGCAAAAAGTTCTCCACGAAAAAGCTCAAGCCGCTCACGTACATCAAGTACGTCGTGCTGCTGTTTGCCGTGGTGCTGCTGCCCGTCTTGGTGGTTAACGACGTGGGCATGGGCGACCCGTTCTTTTGTAAGTACATCTGTCCGCAGGGCGTACTCGAGGGCGCCATTCCACTGGCCATTGCCAACGCCGGCATTCGATCTGCGTTGGGACATCTCTTTACTTGGAAACTTGCCGTTCTCATTGCCGTGGTAGTGCTGAGTGTTTTGTTCTACCGCCCCTTCTGCAAATGGATTTGTCCACTCGGTGCATTCTATGCGCTTATGAATAGGGTGTCCCTACTGGGGATTCGGGTTGACGCATGCAAATGTGTCTCGTGCGGCAAGTGCTCAAAGGTTTGTCAGATGGACGTTGATGTGGTCCGGGCGCCCAATCATGCCGAATGTATCCGGTGCGGAAAGTGCATCGGGGCCTGTCCCGTCGATGCCATCAGCTATCGCTATGGCCTGGATGTGTCGGCGGAAAAGCTTCCCTTGACCGCTGATAAAAAGTAAACAAGCTTCGACAAAACGGAGGAATGACTATGAAGCTTTCTAAGATTGCGGCCCTGTTTATGGTGCCGGTATTGGCCTTGTGTCTTGTGGCATGTTCGGCGCCCGGTGGCAATGCGAGCGAATCTGCGAGCTCCAATCCTAAGATCGCAGAACTCACTGCGCAGAAGCCGGCCAATGCCGACGAGGCCGCCGAGCTGTATGCGAAGCTCATGCAGAAGGAGAACGAGATCTTTTCGAGTGATAACGCGCTGTGGGAAAAGGTATTCAATGCAGCAAATAAAGACTCGGCAATGATTGAGGACGGCAGCAATTACGGCGATTTTCTGCTCAAGACCATCGACGGCGCCAAGGATGAGTTCACGGCGGATGAGCTTAAGACACTCAAGGCCGGTACACAGCAGATCAAGGAGATCGAGGACAAGCTCGAGAGCCTGGAGAAGGAGTTCCCCGGCTGTGGAAGCACGCCGAGTGCAGGCGAGAGCGTCGACGCTTCGACCGCTGGCATGACGGCTGGTGCCAATGCTTCGAGCGAGGCGACGAAGTTCCCCAGCTTTACGGGCAAGGACCTGGACGGCAACGACGTGAGCAGCGACGAGCTGTTCGCTAAGAACAAGGTCACCGTCATGAACTTCTGGTTCACCACTTGCAAGCCGTGCGTGGGCGAGCTGGGCGATCTTGAGAAACTGAATAAGGAGCTTGCCGAGAAGGGCGGCCAGGTCGTGGGCGTCAATTCCTTTACGCTCGATGGCAACAAGGGCGAGATTGCAGATGCCAAGGACGTGCTGAGCAAGAAGGGCGTGACGTATAAGAACATCTGGTTCAAGTCGGATAGCGAGGCCGGTAAGTTCACGTCAAATTTGTTCTCGTTCCCGACAACGTATGTCATCGATCAGAATGGCAACATCGTAGGGGAGCCCATCGTGGGAGCCATCAGCTCCGCCGAGCAGCGCGCAGCGCTCGACAAGCTTATTGACCAGGCGATTGCGAATAGCGAGCAGTAAAAAACACGTAAAGCATCGCGAGGATCGTGCGCCGCTGTGCGGAGTAGTCCGCTGCCTTTCAAGATAATCTCCACCATATAGAGGCCCCACTTGGGGCCTCTTTTTTGGGCGCCGTCCCGTTCGTTTTTTGGCGCGGTTCCCTACATTCCTCACTGGTGTCGGTGAAAAATGGGGATAGAGTAGGACAAACGCGTCGAATACGAACGGCGGGGGAGAGTGGGCGAGTGCGCCCGCGTGGGAGAGGTTGCCGTCCATGTTGGAGCTCAAAGGTATTTGCAAAAGATACGTTACGCAGTCGTTTACGCAGGTGGCGCTCGACAGCGTAAGCCTGTCTTTTCGCGATAACGAGTTCGTGGCCATTCTGGGTCCCTCGGGTTCGGGTAAAACCACGATGCTCAACGTTATCGGCGGGCTCGATCATTTCGATTCTGGCGACCTGCTGATCGACGGTATTTCGACTAAGGATTTTCACGATCGCGATTGGGATGCCTACCGCAACAACCGCATCGGCTTTGTTTTCCAAAGCTATAACCTCATTCCGCATCAGACCATTTTGGAAAACGTGGAGTTGGCGCTTACGCTCACGGGCGTGGGGCATGCCGAGCGCCGCCAGCGTGCGCGCGAGGCGTTGGAGAAAGTCGGCCTGGGCGAGCACGTTAACAAGCGCCCGAGCCAGCTATCGGGCGGACAGATGCAGCGCGTGGCCATCGCCCGCGCCCTGATTAACGATCCCGAGATCGTGCTGGCAGACGAGCCGACCGGCGCTTTGGACTCAACGACATCCGTACAGGTCATGGATCTGCTCAAGGACGTGGCGCGCGACCGCCTGGTTGTCATGGTCACGCACAATCCCGAGCTGGCGTACCAATATGCCACGCGCATTGTCAACCTGGCGGACGGCAAGATCACCGACGATTCCGATCCCTTCGATGTCGCTGACGCCACGCGCCGCGAGGCCAAGCCTACGCGCAAAACCTCGATGAGCTTTGTGACGGCGCTGGGGCTTTCTGCCCGCAACCTTATGACCAAGAAGGGCCGTACGGCCATGACGGCCTTTGCGGGGTCGATTGGCATTATCGGTATCGCGGCGATTCTGGCGCTGTCCAATGGCGTGAACAATTACATCAAAAAGGTCGAGGAGGATACGCTTTCGAGCTACCCACTCACCATTTCCAAGCAGGATTACGATCTATCGTCCATGATGGGCGGGCAGGGGGCCGCGGATGATGACTCGCCTGAAAACGTGGATTCGTCCGATGACAGTGCCGGTGGCAGGGCTCAGGGAACCGATAAAATTCCCGTGGTTACGGCCGTAAAGGATATGTTTGCGAGCGTTAAGTCCAACGACATGACGAGCTTTAAGGCATGGCTCGATGCCGGTGGCGACGGCATCGATAAAGAGGTCAACGCCATTCAGTACGGCTACGGTGTATCGCCGGTTGTCTATCGTGCGGGTAAGGGCGATGAGAAGCCTGTCCGGCTGGTGCCCAACGCCATGACCGAGGCCATGAGCGGAGGCGCGAGCTCGGCGGCAACGGTGAGCATGGAATCCATGGGAACCTCGGTCTTTAACGAGATGATTGACGACCAGAGCCTGCTCGACAGCCAATACGACGTCGTGGCGGGGCATTGGCCTACGTCTGCTAACGAAGCCGTGATGGTGCTTTCGAGCCGCGGCACGGTGGGCGACTACACGCTCTACAGCATCGGTGCGCTGGATATCGATGAGCTCAATGATCTGGTAAACAGCGCCATGGCGGCTGACGGTGGGGTCGAAACGCCCGAGACCGGCACCGACTTTACCTACGACGACGCGCTGTCCACGACGTTTAAGGTGCTGTCGCCGGCCGATGCGTATCGCAAAAACGAAGAGACCGGCATGTGGACCGATATGTCTGGCGACGCCGACTTTATGGCCGCCAAGGTTGCCGACGGTATCGACGTGCACATTGTGGGCGTGGTACGACCCAACGAGACGGCCAACGCGAGCGCGTTGTCCCCGGGCATTGCCTACACGCATGCGCTGACTCGCCAGCTTATGGAGCGCGCCGCAAATTCGCAGATTGTGCAGGAGCAACTCGCCCACCCCGAGACGGATGTCTTTACGGGCAAGTCTTTCGATGAGCTGCAAGGCGAGGCCAAACAAGGCGTGGACCTGGGCAGCATGTTCAGTGTGGACGAGGCGGCGCTCAAGAGCGCGTTCTCGTTCGATACGTCTGCGCTTTCGGGCGCTGCCGGCGGTATGGACCTTTCCGGTATCGACTTATCCGGGCTGGACATTGACCTTTCGAGCGTTGGCAAGGACATCGACTTCAGCGACATCATGGCCAAAGCGCCGGCACCAGATTTCTCGGGCATCTTTGACGGTCTTGAGCTCACGCCCGAGCAAATGCAGCAGGTGGGAACACTAGCCAATCAGCTGTTTGAGGGCTTTTTGCAGTCTGATCAGTTTAAGGCGCTGTCGCCCGAAGATCTTAAGGACGCGTCAAAGCTCGCCGCCGCATTCTCGACGTATCTTGAGAATGATGCCGCAGCCCAGCAATACCTGGCTCAGCTCAAGGCGCTCGGCGGCGATGCCCTGGCAGAGCGTCTGCAGCAGGCGATGACCGACTATGTGCAAAAGCAGCTGGCTCCGTATCTGCAGCAGGCTATGGATCAGGTGATGAAGGTAATCAGCGAGCAGATAGCGTCGACGGTATCGTCCCAACTCAAGGCGGGCACAGCGGGGCTTATGGACCAGATGGCGACGCAGATGTCTTCGAGTTTTGCCAACCTGGCGAGCGCCATGCACGTGGATGCGAGCGCCTTTGCTCGTGCCATCCACTTCAACATGGACGCCGAGGACCTGAGTTCGCTCATGATGAGCTATGCCAAGGCTTCGAAGCTCACCTACGACAACAATCTGACCTCGTTGGGTTATGCGGACGAGGCGGACCCCATCTCGGTCAAGATTTTCCCGCGCGACTTTGAGGCCAAGGAGCGCGTACTCGATCACATCGATGCGTACAACAAGCAGGTCAAAGCCGCTGGTCACGATGATCGGGCAATTTCGTACACCGACTACATGGGCATCATCATGGGTTCGGTGACCGACATCGTGAACACCATCAGCTTGGTGCTCATCGCATTCGTAAGCATCAGCCTGGTGGTGAGCTCCATCATGATCGGCATCATCACGTACATCAGCGTGCTGGAGCGCAAAAAGGAGATTGGCATTCTGCGCGCGATTGGCGCATCGAAGCGCAACGTGGCCAACGTGTTTAACGCCGAGACGTTTATCGAGGGCCTTATCGCCGGCGTTTTTGCCATCGCCGTCGTGGTGCTCGTGAGCCTCCCGGTCAATGCCTGGGCGCTTGCGACCAAGCAGGTTCCCAACCTGATGAGCCTGCCCGTTCAGGACGCGCTGGCGCTCATCGCGATCTCGGTGGTGCTGACGGTCGTCGCTGGCTTGCTGCCGGCCCGCAGCGCGTCTAAGAAAGACCCCGTAGAGGCTCTGCGCTCGGAATAATGTGACAAAGGGGCTGTCCCTTTGCCGCATGGGGGAAGGGGCAGCCCCCCTCCTGCGCCTAGCTCGTTTTACCCATCAACGTGATACGGATGCTTGGATGGGTGTACTCGTCAAACTCGTCCTCGGGATCCGTGTCAAACGAGTAATACGCTTTGACGGGGTCGTCGCTCGTCCTGATGGAGATTCTCTCGTAGAGCGAACCGTTCAAGAAAGCCTGCCTAAACTCTTCGGGGAGCTTTTGCGGTGCTAGGAGCTCGGGGCTCACGGTCTTGACGTCTGCGGTTTGGACGACAGAGGAAAGCTCGTCAAAGTCGAGCTCGATGCGGGCGAGGTTGTCCTCAAGGCTCGCATCGGGGTCGATTTCTGCTACGTAACTCACTTCCTTGAGCGTTCCCTTGTTGTCGAAATCCAGGTACGTATAGGTCTTCTGGGTATCGGAGTCGCCGTCGTGCAAGTAGCCGCGGACGTGATAGCCGTAATCTTGATATCGCTCGTAAGGGTCATCGGCAGACACGTACTCGCATGCGGGCTCTAACGTCATGCGGGCGATGGCGATCTGCTCGGCCGCGGCCGCGGCGTTCTCCTGCATCTCGGTGTTTCCCTGCGCCAGCTGCGGGATATAGGCACCGCATACGATTGCGAGGGGTAGCGCCACAAGCGCGATGATCCACTTTTTTGCACGGGGGATAGGCAAGCCGCAGGCCTCCGCCATGGCCTTTGCGTTAGCGAAGCTCTCGGTAAGCACGTCTGCTGCGGTGGCAACGGCGCCTACGGCAGCGGCGACTTCTGCCGCGCTGCCCAGATTGCGTGCGGTCTCGTTGTCGCTGTTCTTGAGTAAGCGCGCGGCGGCCTGCGTACCGACAACGCCTGCGATTTGTGCCGAGCGGTCTTTCTCGGTCTGCTCGACGACGAGTCGGCGCTGCATTTTCTTCCACTGCTTGCCGCGCATACCAAAGCGTGGCGCGAGCGTGCAGTAGCAGAATATGACGAGCTCGATGGCGGTGAGCACCAGGGCGGTCATCATACCCGTCTCTTGGAAGCCTTCGTGATGAAAGACGATGTCGTCAATCATTTCGAAGGGAATGATCAAAAATGGCAGCACGAATGCCATGGCAAGCGCCGCACCGGCAATCTTGGGGTAGATGCAGTATCGCCGGATGCGCTTGCGTTCTTGTTCGGAAAGTGTAGCCATTGCCGGTCCTTGGTGTCGTGGCGGTCGTTGCAGCGCACGGGGCGCGTCAGTCTGGGCTAGCGTTGGATAAGAGCATAGAGCAAGATACTCACCGCAATGAGCAGAAGGCCGATGTCCCCAACCAAGATGAGCGCGAGCAAGGATATCTGCGACGTGGTCACGGCGTTTTTGAGCGGCAACTGGAGCGTAGGCCTGCTCTGCAGCTCCTTCACTGTTTACCCTGCATCCCAAGTGCGGCGCAAGTGAGCAATAGCAAAACTTTGTCACGCGTAAAAGCAAGGAAGTCGCAAGGTCTGGGGCGGGGATGCTGGTATACGCCTCGGATACAATCGAAGCCATGCTAGAAAGAGGCTTCGATGATTAAAAAATCGTTCTTTAATCCGTTTTCGTCGCTGCTGCTTGCACTTGCCGGCTTGGCCTTTTTGGTCGACGTCGTACCGCAGGCGCAAGGCCAGACAGGAGTGTTCGCACCTGCCGTGCTGTTTTTGATGTGGCTGGTCGGCGGCCTGGTGCGCCTGTTCTACGAAAACGAAGCCAAGCGCAGCTTCGACCGGCACATGTTTAAGGCGAACCATGCGGCCGTTTGGAAACGTGTCGACGCTTGCTGGATTCAAGTCGATTCCGACCAGCTCGTGCCTGGCGATGTGATTCGCCTGTATGCCGGTATGCTCTGCCCGGTCGATGCGGTCCTTGCCAAGGGCGACCACATCCTTGTCTCCGAATCGTCGCTTACGGGCGAGAGCGGTCAGACCGTCAAGCGAGAAGGGGAGGCCGTCCGTGCTGGAACGACCATCATTGACGGAAAGGCTTCGGCAACCGTTCACGCTCGCGTTGCCGAGGAGCCGCCCACATCGCCGCGGCGCGCTCGGCTAGGCACGCAGTTTGGCGCTGGTGCCAGGAGCATCTGTGCCGCCCTGGTGAGGTGCATGCTCATCGTGCTGCCGTTTGTCATTATGATTCGAGGTTTTGTGCTGGGCGACTGGCCGCAGGCCCTGCTGTTTGCCCTGGGCACGGCCGTTGGCCTGGTCCCCGAGATGCTGCCAGTCGTCACAAGCGTGTGCCTTTCGGGCAGCGCGCATCGCCTTAAGAACAAACAGGTCATTGTTAAAAACGTTGACGCCATGGAATCACTGGGCTCCATGGACGTGGTGTGCGTGGACAAGACGGGCACGCTCACCGAGGACGCCGCGGTGCTCGAGTACTATACCGATATCCTGGGCAACGAAAGCGAGCAAACGCTCAACCTGGCGTATTTGGAGAGTACGAGCCAGGGGGCGGCCGCCAACCAGCTCAACCGGGCCATTGCCGACGCGTGCGCCGCGCCCGAGTTGCGTCTCGCCGCCAAAGACCTCGCAGGCGCATTTACCCTGCACGCATCTGATCCTTTCGACCACGTCACCAAGGCTTCGGGTGTTAAGCTCGATGCCATGCCTGGGGCGCTTGGTTGCCTGGGGCTGCAGACTCGCCCTGGCAATCACTTGACCATCGTAAAGGGCGAGGTCGAGAGTGTTTGCGCTCGTTGTGCCTGGGCCAACTTTAAAGGGGAACTCGTCCCCATGGACGCCGCGGGCCGCCAGAGCGCCTATGAGGTTGCCGAGGACATGCGTGCCGACGGCATCAAGGTCCTCGCCGTTGCCTACAGCACAACGTCTTCGGACTGGGGTGACCTGGTGCTCTGCGGCTTTTTGGGCTTTTTCGATCGGCCCAAGGCAAGCGCTCGCGCCGCCGTGCGCGCGCTGTCCGACCTTTCCGTTGAGGTGCGCGTGCTTACCGGCGACTCGGCTTCGGTTGCCCGGTCAACCTGTTCGCGCCTGGGCATTCCTGCCGATAGCGTTATCACCGGCAGCATGCTCGATGCCATGGAGGAGTCCGAGGCGCTTGTTCGCGTGGGGCGTACTCGTGTGTTTGCCGAGCTCACGCCCGCGCAAAAGGCTCATGTTGTCAGTCTCATTCGACTCTCTGGCCATACGGTCGGCTATATCGGCGATGGTGTGAACGATGTGCCGGCGCTTACGTCGGCAGATGTCGGCATCGTTGTGGACTCGGCGGCAGCGGAATCCAAAAAGGTTGCCGATCTGGTACTGCTCGAGCGCGACCTGGGCGTGGTCGCCGAGGGCGTCAGCGAAGGCAGGACTTCGTTCGCCAACGCTTCCAAGTACATTCGCATCGCGTCGAGTTCCAACTTTGGCAATATCTGCTCGGTTGCCGCCTCGAGTATCTTCCTGCCGTTTTTGCCGGCAACCGCCGCTCAGCTGCTTTTGCTCAACCTGTGCTATGACGCCACCTGTCTGGCGCTCTCGTGGGATAACGTCGACGATGCGGAGATCGCCCGTCCCAAGGCATGGTCGGGCAAGGGCCTCGGCAGCTTTATGCTTCACTTTGGCTTCGCGAGTTCGGCGTTTGACATCATCACGTTTGCCATTTTACTCCTGGGCGTTTGCCCCGCGGTGTGCGGTGGGTCCTTTGTCACGTTGAGTGCTGCGGGCCAGGCGGCCTTTATCGCGACCTTCCAGACCGGATGGTTACTGGAGTGCGCTTGGACCGAATCGCTCGTGCTCCTCGTCTTGCGAGCGCGGAACGTTCGCGACGGGGACCGGCCGTGTCGTCCGCTCGTGATAATGGTCGCCACCATGCTTATCGCCTCGGCCCTTCTCGCGCTGAGTCCTGCCGCGCAACTGCTCGGCCTTGTCACGCTGCCCATGTGGTATCTGGGCATCGTTGCACTGCTGAGCGTGTTGTATCTTGTTGTTGTTTCGACGATCAAGCGGGTTTACCTGTCCCGCTCGAGCAGTCTGTTCTAGGGCGGTTCTATGCGTACCAACAGAACCAACATAGCGATTACGCCGGCAGAGGCCGCCGAGCTCAGCAACGCGCTGTTCTCGTCCGGTAGCGCCGCCGCTCTCGAACTTGCACCCGTGTTTGCCGATATCGCATCGGGCGGGCTGACCGCCATAGAACTGACAGTTGCCGGCTCGCAGACAAGTGCCGCTGCGGAGCCCATCGTTATCGGCGATCTTTCCATCGATCTGGCTTCGCGCACCGTTAAAGTGTCGGGCGCGCCCGTTTCGCTCACGCCCAAAGAATTCGATATCCTGGCCTTTTTGGCGAGCAACCGGGGCACAGTCTTTAGCAAAGAGGAAATCTATCGCGCTGTATGGCAAGACGAATATCTGCTCGATGACAGTAACATCATGGCCTTTGTCCGCAAGATCCGAAAGAAGATTGAACCCGAGCCCGACAATCCCCGGTACCTGCTAACTGTTTGGGGTGTGGGCTATAAAATAGCCGAGTAACGCGTTGAATCGTCCGCTTCTATCGACCCCAAAAGCCACTCTGACAATCCTTGCCAAATCGCAAGAAAGCCGCAAGAAACCAGCCATGTGCCCGGTCTTGCGGCTTTTCTATTCTAAGGACAGTCGCAGACGCGAAGGGAAGGTGAGGACCGTGAGCGGCAGTGACAGTACCAGCAAAGCAGGGCGATGTCTGCCGGCGCAGGTCCACCTTAATGGCGGGCGTCGCGGCTAGACGGCTCTGCATCCGATCGACAGAACGGAGCAAGGCAATTGAAGAAGCTGAATATGCGCCATACGCCATCTGCAGTCCAGGCGCAAAACGAACTGATCAGGCATCGTGCAGAGGGCCGCATCCAGCATGCGGCAACTATCCCGCTGATGGACGCCATGTCCTGGGTGGGCTCGAACCTGGGTGGTCTGGACCGCGACGAGGTCGCGCACAGCGAGGCCGATAACGGACGCAACGTGGTCACGCGCGGCAAGAAAAAGTCGCTTGTCCGCAAGCTCGCGGATGCATTCGTCAATCCCTTTACGGCAATCCTGTTTTTCCTAGCCATTATCTCGGCAACGACGGACATGATATTCCCGGCGTTGTCGATGATGGGCAACACGCCGGAGGACTTTGACCCGCTGACGGTGATTATCATCACCACGATGGTGGTTCTTTCGGGCACGCTGCGCTATGTCCAGGAAGCGCGTAGCGGCAATGCGGCCGAAAAGCTGCTCGACATGATCACGACCACCGTGACGGTCACCCGCAAGGATGTCCCCAGGACCGAGATTCCCATCGACGACGTGGTGGTCGGCGACATCGTGCATCTGTCCGCCGGTGACATGATTCCCGCCGACGTGAGGATTATCGAGGCCAAGGACCTCTTTGTGGGCCAGGCCAGCCTGACGGGCGAGAGCGAGCCGGTCGAGAAGGTCCCCACGACCTGCACCGAGTCCGATTCGGCCACGTCGTTCGAGAACATTGCCCTCATGGGCAGCAGCGTGATATCGGGCAGCGCGACGGCGCTCGTCTTTAGCGTGGGCGAGCAGACCCTGTTTGGTTCCATGGCGTCGAGCCTGTCCGACGACGCTGCGGAGACGAGCTTTTCCAAGGGCGTCAACAGCGTCTCGTGGGTGCTCATCCGCTTTATGATGGTAATGGTTCCGTTTGTCTTTTTGATCAACGGCGTCACGAAGGGCAATTGGCTCGATGCCGGCCTGTTCGCCATCAGCATTGCCGTGGGTCTGACGCCCGAGATGCTGCCCATGATCGTTACCACGTGCCTTGCCAAGGGCGCGGTTGCCATGAGTAAAAAGCAGACGATCGTTAAGAACCTCAACTCGATTCAAAACTTTGGCGCGATGGACGTGCTGTGCACCGACAAGACCGGCACGCTTACGCAGGACCAGGTGGTGCTGGAGTATCACTGGAACATCGACGGCCAGGAGGATTCGCGCGTTTTGCGCCACGCCTACCTCAACAGCTATTTCCAGACGGGCTACAAGAATCTGATGGATCTGGCGATCATCAAGTGCACGGAGGAAGAGGAGCAAAACGACCCGAGTCTCACCGATCTTTCCGAGGCCTACGTGAAGGTCGATGAGGTGCCGTTCGACTTTACGCGCCGTCGCCTCACCACGGTGGTGCGCGATCGCAGCGGCAAGACCCAGATGGTTACCAAGGGCGCGGTCGAGGAAATGCTGTCGGTGTGCTCGCATGCCGAGATCGACGGCGGCGTTCATGTGCTGGACGACGAGGTGCGCGAGCGCATTCTGGCGACAGTTTCCGACCTTAATGACGACGGTTTCCGTGTGCTGGCGATTGCTCAAAAGTCCAACCCGTCACCCGCCGGTGCCTTTAGCGCCGAGGATGAGCGCGACATGGTCCTAATCGGCTACCTGGCCTTTTTGGATCCGCCCAAAGAGTCGACGGCCGATGCGATCGAGGCGCTGCGCAATCACGGCGTTGCCACCAAGATCCTGACTGGCGACAACGAGAAGGTTACGCGTACCATCTGCAAACAGGTGGGGCTGCAGGTCAACAACATGTTGCTCGGCAGTGACATCGCTGACATGGATGACGCCGAGCTCGCTCGCCGGGCCGAGGATGTGCAGGTCTTCGCCAAGCTCACGCCCGACCAAAAGTCGCGCGTCGTTTCCGTCCTGCGTGCGAACGGGCATGTGGTGGGCTATATGGGCGACGGTATCAACGACGCCTCAGCCATGAAGTCGTCTGACATCGGCATCTCGGTCGACACGGCCGTCGACGTTGCTAAGGAGTCCGCCGACATCATCTTGCTCGAGAAGGATCTGATGGTGCTCGAGGAGGGCATCGTCGAGGGGCGTAAGACCTACGCCAACATGATCAAGTACATCAAGATGACCGCGAGCTCCAACTTCGGCAACATGTTCAGCGTACTTGCCGCGTCTGCCCTGCTGCCGTTCTTGCCCATGATGAGCATTCAGCTGATCTTGCTCAATTTGATTTATGACTGCAGCTGCCTGGCGATTCCCTGGGACAACGTGGACGAGGAGTTCCTGCGCGTGCCACGTGCCTGGGATGCCTCGAGTGTCGGCAGGTTCATGATCTGGATTGGGCCCACCAGCTCCATCTTCGACTTTATGACCTACATCTTTATGTACTTTGTCTTCTGCCCCCTGTTTGTGAGCCACGGTGTACTGTTCAACGAGCTGGCGAGCGTCTACTCGGGTGCCGCGCTGGAGCAGATGCAGCTGGCCTACATCGCGCTGTTCCAGGCTGGTTGGTTCGTCGAATCCATGTGGAGCCAGACTTTGGTTATCCATATGATTCGCACGCCCAAGTTGCCGTTTATCCAGAGTCGTGCCTCGGCTCCGGTGATGCTGCTCACGATGACCGGCATTGCACTGCTCACGCTGATCCCGTTTAGCCCGCTTGGCCCCACGCTGGGTCTGGGAGCACTGCCCATCGAGTACTTCTTGTTCCTGATTCCGTGCATCTTGCTGTACATGGCGCTGGCGACGAGCCTTAAGAAGGCCTATGTCAAGCGTTACGGCGAGCTGCTGTAGTGACTTCGATGTAGAGAGGAGCGTTTACATGAACTGGGCTCAGATTTGGATCGATTTGTTTGGGACTATGGAGTGGCTTGGGCTCAACATGGGCTTTTGGGTGGCCAATGGCGTTGTCCTGGTGATTGTCATCATTATGAACGTCATCTTTTGGAGCATGAAGCCGCTGCCCAAGGACGAATAACATGCATGGGATTGCCTGCGCCGCTGTGCCAAAATAAACACTCGAATGATGTACAAATGTGACAAAGGGACGGTCCCTTTGTCACATTGATTTGAAAGTTGATGTTGATGATTCTATCGCTGGCCCCCATGGAGGGGATTACCGGGCATGTGTTCCGCCGCGTGCATGCAGAATGCTTTGGTGCGCTCGACTGCTACTACACGCCGTTTTTGCCGCCGCCGCGGGTGGGCAATCGCTTTGGCGGCAAGGCGTTTAAGGAGGTCGATCCTGCCAATAACCAGGGGCTTAACGTGGTGCCTCAGCTGATGTCCAAGAACGCGGATGAGTTTGTGTGGGCGGCACAGGTGCTCGCCGACATGGGATACCACGAGGTCAACCTCAACTTGGGATGTCCCTCGGGAACAGTCGTTGCCAAGGGCAAGGGTTCGGGTTTCTTGCGCAACCTGGATGAGCTCGAGGTGTTTTTGAGCGACGTGTGCGAGCGCTCACCACTGCCGGTGTCGGTAAAGACCAGGCTGGGGCTTGAGAGCGATGCTGAGTACGAGCGCGTGCTCGATCTCTACTGTCGTATGCCGCTTGCCGAGCTGATCGTGCATCCGCGCGTGCAAAAGGATCGCTATACGGGCTCGCCGCGCAAAGAGTATTATGGCGAGACGCTTGAGCGGGCGCCGTTCCCGGTAGCCTATAACGGCGACATTTTTGACCTCGAGGACATGGATGCGCTGGTTGCTGCCTATCCCGACACGCGCCATGTAATGCTGGGCCGCGGTCTGCTTGCAAACCCTGCGCTGGCACGCATGGTAAACGGCGGCCCTGCCGCCACCGTCGCCGAGCTGCAACGTTTCCATGACACGCTGTTCGCGGCCTATGCAGAAGAGATTGGCGGCAACGCGGTCTTTCGCATGAAGGAGTGGTGGTTCTACGCCAAGTGCGCTTTCGCCGATCCCGCCACCGTCCATAAGATCGTGCGCAAGACCAAGAAGGTCGACGAATACCGCGCCGCCGTCGACCGCGTCTTCCGCGAGCAACCGCTCGCATCCGCAGCCCGCTTCCGCGGCTAGTTAGACATCGGGGACGTTCTTTAGCGACTAGGCATTTAAGAACGTCCCCGATGACTACCCGCAAAAGCTGTACACCAGCATCCAAAGATGTCGAAAAATGTCGACTTTGGATGCTGGTGTACATGTTTGGGTCGTATGGGTTGGGGCCCTGGACGGACAGAGCGTGCGTACTAGAGCAGGTTTTCCTGCACCCACGCGATGATGTCGCTCGATTCGTAGAGTGGTTTGCCGTCGATGAACAGGCAGGGAACCTGGCGTTTTCCGCCGACGGCGATGAGTATCTGTTCGGCATCGGAATCGGTCGAGATATTGCGCTCGGGAATGGTCACGCCGTTATCGGCCAAAAAGTGCTTGACCTTTAAGCAATACGGGCAGCCGGTCATAACGTACAGCGCGAGCTCGTGATTAGTAGCCATAGGTCTCCAATCGGTTGAGGTTTTGATTGAAATACCCAAAGCCGCCGCGGTCTATGCGCGCGTCAACGAAGACTCGATGGCCTGGACCAGAAACGCCGTGGCTCCGGTGGCGCAGGGCTTGTCGTAGTAGTCAACAAAGCGCTGGTCGGCAAGATAACCGTGGGCGAGGCCCAGGTACGCCTCGTCTTGGGGCTCGCATCCCCAGTTGAGAGCAATCCAGCGACGATGCATCGCGACAAGCTTACGAGCCTCGTTGCTCTCTGGGTCGCCAATGCCCATGGCAATCGAGAGCTGGCCCAGAATAGCGCGTTCAAGTTCCTTCATGTCGTTCCATGTCTCGGGGTCCATGTCCAGCAACGCTTCGTTTGCTGCATCGATAGCCTCATCGCCGTAGCGCGCCCGCGCCTCGGCACCGTAGCGCGCCTCGTTTTCCTGCACGGTGCGCCAGCGCTCCAGTTGCGGCAGGACGGCGCCCATGAGCGAGACGGCTTCGTCGAGCGACATGCCGGTGTTTTGTGCCAGGCGCGGGGCACAATCCTCAATCATTGCCTCCATGGTGGTGTCATAGGTGTACTTGCCGTGGTCGTAGCACCACTTGCAGTAATGATCGGTCGCGGTGCCCGTGGCATCGGTGCCGCAGTCGTCGGGCGTGAGTATCATGCCGCAGCTCTGGCAATAGTGCTCAGGCATTTCGAGCAGGTGGGACAGCGGTTCTCCGGTTACGGCGGCGATGAGCTTCATCATGTCGATGCCCGGTGTGACCTCGCCGCGCTCCCACCGGCTGATGGCCTGGCGTGTGACGAAGAGCTTAGCGGCAAGCTGCTCTTGGGTAAGGTGATGGGCGCGACGGACAGCAATGAGCTTTTCTGCAAAGGCCATAGCGGCTCCTTTCTGCTGGTTGATGGCTTAAGCATACGCGGCGGCAGGCGCCCTTCCAAGCAACCGTTGGTTGCACGACGGGGGACCGCGGCGAAGAATTGCGCGCAACGCCCCACGCCTCCATGCCGTACAATGACCGGCATGGAACCTATCGCACGCATACATACCGACCTGCCGCAGAAGTTCGGCATTCCGCGCAACAGCTTTTTGGCGCCCCATCTGCAGGGACGAATCTTTTTTGAGCCGGAATTTGCCTCCAATGCAGCGGTTGAGGGCCTGGACTCCTTCTCTCACCTGTGGCTGCTGTGGCGCTTCGAAAACGGAACGCCCGGCGGCACGGCTAAGGATATTGCCGTCGACGCTAAAACGCAGGACAGGTCCGGCACCAACGCAAAATGGTCGAAAACCGTGCGCCCGCCGCGTCTGGGCGGAGCCGAGCGCGTGGGCGTGTTTGCCACGCGCAGTCCGTTTCGCCCTAATCCCATTGGGCTTACCTGCGTCAAGCTCGATCGCGTCGAGCTCACCGACGATGGCCCCATCATCCATGTGCTGGGGGCCGATTTGCGCGACGGCACGCCCATCTACGACATTAAGCCCTACATTCCGTTTGCGGACTGCCACCCGGATGCGACCGGCGGCTGGATTGAGGATGCTCCGTGGCAAGAGCTCGACGTCGAGTTTCCGCAAGCACTGCAGGATATGGTCCCGCCTGCAAAGCTCCCCGGCTTGGTCGAGGTCCTTCGCCAAGATCCACGTCGCGCAGGCAGCAAGCACGAGCCAAACCGCGTCTATCATCTGGCCTTCGCCGGGCTCGACATATCTTTTACGGTTGATGAAACCCAGCTAACCGTAGTCGCCGTCAACGACGCGCGGGGCTAACCTGCCATTCGTCTGCACCCGTCAAATTAATCGCCAAACCCCGCGCCAAAACCGCCCACGCTGGTGGACAATAACGCCTATCGGAACAGCCTACTTTGCACGGGAGCTCAGCATGAAATACGACTTTAGCTCGCTTGTCGACCGCCACGGCATGGACTCCATCGCCGTTGACTCCTGGGGCGAGATCCCCGGTATGGCTCCGAACGCACCCGACGAGGGCTTCGACCGCATTCCCATGTGGGTGGCCGACATGAATTTCGCCACGGTGCCCACGGTCCAGGAGTACATCATCCAGCGCGCCCAGCACCCTATGTTCGGCTACTTCAATCCGCGTCCCGAGTACTTTGACCGCATCATCGAATGGCAGAGCCGTCGCAACGGCGTTGAGGGCCTGGCGCCCGAGCATATCGGCTACGAAAACGGCGTGCTGGGCGGTGTTGTGTCGACGCTGCGTGCGTATGTTCAGCCGGGCGATGCGGTGCTGGTCCACAGCCCCACCTACATCGGCTTTACCAAGTCCATCGAAGCCGCGGGCTATCGTATTGTCCACAGCCCGCTTAAACTCGACGACCAAGGCGTGTGGCGCATGGACTTTGAGGACATGGAGTGCAAACTCGCCCAAAACCACATTCATGCCGCGGTGTTCTGCTCGCCGCACAATCCCTGCGGCCGCGTATGGGAGCGCGACGAGATCGAGCGCGCCATGGACATTTATCGCCAGCACGATTGCGTGGTGATCTCGGACGAGATTTGGTCCGATATCATCCTGCCGGGACACAAGCACATCCCGACGCAGTCGGTGAGTGAGGATGCTCGCATGCGCACGGTTGCCCTCTACGCGCCCAGCAAGACTTTCAACCTGGCGGGCCTGGTCGGCAGCTACCACATCATCTATAACGAGACGCTGCGCGACCGCGTGTGCGCCGTGTCCAACAAGACCCACTACAACGAGATGAATGTCCTCTCCATGCATGCGCTTATCGGTGCCTACCAGCCGCAGGGCTATGAGTGGGTGGACGAGCTCAACCAGGTGCTTGCCGGCAATATCGAGTACTTCTGCAATTACGTGGACGAGCATTTTGAGGGCGTGTCCTATTCGCGTCCGCAGGGCACGTACATGGTGTTTCTGGACTGCACCGAGTGGTGCCGCGAGCATGGCCGCGATATTCAGTGGTTGCTCGACGAGGGGGCGCGCGTGGGCGTTGGCTACCAAGATGGCCGTCCGTTCCACGGGCCCTGCCACATTCGTGTGAATCTGGCGCTGCCGCTTTCGCGCGTGAGGGAAGCGTGCGACCGCCTGGACCGCTACGTTTTTAATGCACGGTAGGCGTGCGCTGCATGCGGGACCTTCTGCCAAGTCGGCTGGAAGGCCCCGCATGGTAGAACGTCTGTAACCATTGGGCACTCGCGTGGTTTCGTTTGCTATTATCTTTAACCATTTCAGTCTGTAAACAGGATCGTCTGGAGCTCGATGAAAAGACCCCGTCGCTCGGTTGCCATATCGTTGTTTGTTGCGCTTGCGGTAGCGTGTGCCTTTGTCGTAGCGATAGCCGGCTGTTCCGGGTCGAATGGCAGGGCCTCGACGTCTGCATTAGAAGGCCTGGACGCCTCGCAGGCCAAAGACGACAACCTTAAGACGCTCAACGTCGGCAGCGACCTCTATCCACCGTTTGTGTATACCGACGAGTACGGCGATATCGTTGGCCTGGATGTCGAGATATTGACCGAGGCTTTGGCCCGCATTGGTTACAAGCCAAAGTACCAGCTGATCGATTGGGAAAAGAAGAACGAGCTACTGGCGAGCGGCGAGCTCGATTGCGTCATGGGCAGCTTTAGCATGACGGGTCGCGAAAACGAGTATCGTTGGGCCGGTCCGTACCTTGCGAGCCGCCAGGTGGTCGCGGTCGATCCCGAGAGCGATATCTATACGCTTGCCGATCTTGAGGATAAGATCGTGGCGGTTCAGTCCACCACCAAGCCTGAGGGCATTTTGCTCAATCGCACAAATGAAAACGTTCCGCAGATCAAGGAGCTCTACTGCTTTTCGGACCGTTCATGCCTGAACCCGGCGCTCGTCGAGGGCCTGGTCGACGCCATCGCCGCGCATGAGTCCTTGCTGCTCACCTACGAAAAAGACTATGGCGTAACGTATCGCATTTTGGATGAGCCGCTGCTAGAGGTTGGTTTGGGCACCGCTTTCGATATCAACGATACGCGCGGCATCGACGTTAAGCTCACTCATGCCTACCAAGAAATGCTTGCCGATGGCACCATGGAACGCCTAGTGTCAAAGTACTTTGATGACCCTTCACCATTTTTGAATGTGGAGGGCCTGTCATGATCGATGCGCTCGACCACGCCGCTCAGGAGCGGGGCAATCGTTCGGCAGGGGCATGGCTCCTTGTCGCTCTGCTGGGGATAGCGCTCTCGGTTGCTGCCGGCATGATGAGCTACGGTTACATGACGGCCCAAGCCGAGCAGCGCTTTGCCGACGTTGTCGATTACGTGGCGACGCAGAGCCTTTCCTACGATGCATTCAACAGCGCCTATACGACCAAAAACCTGATTCGCGTTATGGAGATCGCCGGAGAGGCTGCCCGCGATATGGAGCGCGACGGTTCGGTGGATAGTGCCATGCTGGAGCAATATGCCGACCAGTTCAACGTGAGCGCGCTGATCGTGACGGACGCATCGGGCAATTTGGTGTCCGAGTCCTCGACGGGCGATGTGGGCTACGAGTCGCTCGCTGCGTATCTCAAAGAATCACCCGTGCTGGAGGTGGCAACTCATCCGCTTAAGTCCTATACCGCCCGCATCACGCTTGCGGATGATTCGGTCGCAGACATTGGCTGCGTGACTCGGCAGGATGGCGAGGGCATCGTTATCGCGGTAAGGCATCAGAGCGCGAAGGCGGTTGCAAGCAATACACTCAAACTGCAAAGCTTGCTTGATGGCTATGAAACCATCGATAGCGGCAATATCGTGATCGAAAGCGACGGCAAGGTCGTTGCGACCAATGCCGTTGAACCCACCGTATTGGGCGTATTCGATCTGCCTGCGACGGACGTCTTCATTGTCGACGGTATTAAGGATCGATGCCTGGCTGGTAAGGTCAGATTGGTTAACGCCGACGGCGAGTGGTATTTGGGCACATTTGGAAAAGCGCACAAATTCTATGTGTACACCTATGCCTCGGCGCGGCGTTACTTTGAGGTTGTAGCGGCTGTTGCTGCCGGCGTGCTGGCGCTCTACAGCGGTGTTATGGCCGTTGTTGTGACGGTGCGTCGCCGCGCTGATCGCCGACGTTTGACGGACTTGCTGCATCAGGAGCGCGACTATGGCGACAAGCTGGCAAAGGCGGCGCGTGAGGCCTCGTCTGCCAACTCGGCAAAGACGGAGTTTCTGCGTCGCATGAGCCACGATCTGCGCACGCCCATCAACGGCATTCGCGGCATGGTCGAGGTTGGCGACGCCAATGCGGACGATCTGCAAAAGCAGACTGAGTGCCGCTCAAAAATCTGGACGGCGTCGGGACTGCTGCTCGACCTTGCCAACGAGGCACTCGATATGAGTCGCCTGGAGAGCGGACAGGTCGACCTGAACCTCGTGCCCATAAATTTGGTGGCCCTCAACTGTGAAGTGCGCGATATTCTGGAGCGCCAGGCCGAGGAGCGTCTGGTGACAATTATCTGCGACCAGCAGACGCTTGATCATCCCTATGCACGGGTGAGCGTGACGCACCTCAAGCGCTTGTTGCTCAATATTGCCGGCAATGCCGTCAAGTACAACCGCCAGGGCGGCTATGTTCGCCTGGTGTGCCGCGAGGTGGAGCCAGCGAATGGCGTCCCCGTCTATGAATACACGATCGCCGATAACGGTATTGGCATGAGCGAGGAGTTCCAACAGCACCTCTACGAGCCGTTTTGCCGCGAGGAGCAACAGGTGGAAGGCGCCTCATCGGGGACTGGCCTGGGCGCGCCTATCGCAAAACAGTTGGTCGAGCTTATGGGCGGAACCATGAGCTTTACGAGCGTCTTGGGGCAGGGGACGACGTTTACCATCCGTCTGCCGTTCGAGAAATGCAAACGCTCCGAGATTCCTCAGGCAGTTCGCGCGGATGCGGGCGATGACGATGCGCTCCAGGGCTTGCGCGTTTTGCTCGTAGAGGATAACGATCTGAATGCCGAGATCGCGCAGTTTACGCTCGCCCGCGCCGGTGCCGTCGTGACGCATGCTAAGGATGGTGAGTCTGCCGTCGAGATATTTGCCGCGAGTGCGCCGCACGAGTACGACGTGGTGTTGATGGATATCATGATGCCCGGTATCGATGGCCTTGAGGCCACGCGTCGGATTCGAGCGCTCGATCGCGAGGATGCCGCGACCACGCCGATTATCGCCGTGAGCGCCAACGCCTTTGCCGACGATCGCAGGCTTTCGCGTGAGGCGGGCATGAACGCGCACCTGAGTAAACCAGTGAGTTCGCAGGAGCTCGTTGTTAGCGTCGGATTATTTTAGCAAAATATAGTCGGCCGAGATTGACCAATCCCGGCCGACCCATTTTAGCCAACACGCCCGCATCTATGACTTTCCTATCGCATTCCTACATCCCCTCGGGCTGGA
>NZ_JBBNLO010000018.1:0-53435 GCF_040092405.1 Collinsella sp. CLA-ER-H2 | reverse complement strand
AGCCCCATCGCGCCGAGAGTACTGCGGGGTCAGCCCGTGGGAGGCCAGGGCGCCGCTGACCGGTGGACGGCACCGAGCCGTACGCTTGAACTGAGAAGGGGGAGGCCTCGCGGCCTCCCCCTTTTTTCGTTGTATACACGTTGTGCTTTGGGACCTAGCTCCCCCGTATGCGCTCTTACTCTTTGGCTGTATTTTGAGTCCTTCTAGTGTATTTGAGCGATAATTACTCGCATTGGCGTTAGGGAGGGCTTGATGTTTACCGTATTTGTCTTGGGCAATATTGCTTCGGGTAAGTCGACAGCCTGCCGCTATTTCGAATCTCGTGGCGCTATGCTTATCGATCTGGATGAGCTTGCAAAATCTCTGTATGTGCCGGGCTCTGATATCGTCAATACTCTCGCGGATGAATTCGGTTGGGACATTTTGGATGAGGAAGGCGGCATTCGCCGCAGCATCCTCGCTTCTCGAGCTTTCGCTTCTCCTGATTCGGTCGCACGGCTCAATGGCATTGTGCATCCCGTTCTCATTGAACAGCTTTCGCTTAGGATTCTCGATCCGGTTTGTTGTACTGTTTCATCTCCCCGTTATCCCTTTGCGGTGGTCGAGGTTTCTGCTCCGACTGGTTTTGAGGATGCATTTGGCTTGGCTGATGAAATTCTGGTCATTAGCGCCCCTTTGTCAGTTCGTCGCGATCGCGCTATTCAACGTGGCATGGAGCCATCTGATTTCGATGCCCGTTCTGCTTGCCAGCCCGATGAATCTGCGCTGTGCAATCTCGCTACAACGGTGATTGATAACGCCGCAGGCGATAACTCACTCTTTGAGCAGCTTGACTCATGGCTTGCATGCCATGGGTTTATAGATACTGCGGATATGGAGGATGCCGATGCCTAAGACACGTTTCTTTGCGTGGTATCGCCTTGTACCGCTGGCTGCCGTTTTTGCCTTCGGCCTTATCTCATTCGTTTACTCGTGTGCTCCTGCCGCTTTCTTTAAGCCGCTGTATCCGATCGACTACGAGGCGTATGTAAAGCAATCCAGTATTTCGCATAATCTGGATCCGTATCTGGTGTGCGCTGTCATTAAGTCGGAATCGAATTGGGATCCCGAGGCCGAGTCGAATCAGGGTGCTCAGGGATTGATGCAGCTGATGCCCGAGACTGCCCAGGATATGATTGCCAAGGGCCTTGTCGACGGTGGGGAGTATTCGGCCGGCAACCTTTACGATCCGGCTACGAATATCGAATTTGGCTGCGCATACCTCTCGTATCTTCTAACCTATTTCAACGGGTCGACGGATAGCGCCGTTGCCGCCTATAACGCCGGTATGGGCAATGTCGACGGATGGGCGCAGCAGAACACGTCACTCCATAATGCGATTACCTTCCCTGAAACTCAGGCTTATCTGATTCGCGTCAATAATGCCTGGGTTCGATATAAGACTCTCTATCTCGATCGGTTCGTATAGGACTAAGCCCACCGCCTGCGTATACTGCAGATGTACGAGTTAGGAGTATCCATGGCGGAATTTGAAGTAGAACGCGTTGGTGGTGAACTTAAGCGCTTTGGCGTTGAGGGCGCTGATGTGCCGTTTAAGGTCGTGTCTCCATACGAGCCCGCTGGTTCCCAGCCTAAGGCCATTGAGTCACTTGTGCGGGGCGTGAGGGACGGAGACCGCTATCAGGTTTTGCTGGGTGTGACTGGTTCGGGCAAGACCTTCACGATGGCAAAGACTATTGAGGCCCTGGGAAAGCCGACGCTGGTCATGGCCCCCAATAAAACGCTCGCTGCTCAGCTTGCGAGCGAGCTCAAAGAGTTCTTTCCCAACAACGCTGTGGTCTACTTCGTCTCGTACTACGACTACTATCAGCCCGAGGCGTATGTGCCGCAAAGCGATACATATATCGAGAAAGACTCCTCGATTAACGAAGAGGTCGAGATGCTGCGCCATCAGGCGACCGCGTCACTGCTCTCTCGACGTGATGTGATCGTTGTCGCATCGGTCTCGTGTATCTATGGCATTGGCTCTCCTGAGGACTATGCGGGTCTGGCTCCAAACGTCGACAAGAAGGTGCCGCTCGAGCGCGATGACTTTATCCATGCGCTTATCGATATTCAGTACGATCGCAATGACTATGACCTGGCACGTGGCACCTTCCGCGTGCGCGGCGATGTCGTCGACGTATATCCGCCCTATGCCGAGCATCCGTTGCGGTTTGAGTTCTTTGGCGACGAGGTCGAGCTGATTGCCGAGATCGACGAGGTCACCGGTGAGATGCTGCGTGAGTACGAGGCCATTCCCGTGTGGCCGGCCTCGCACTACGTGACTGAGAAGCCTAAGGTCAAAGCGGCTCTGAAATCAATCAGCGAAGAGTGCGAGAAGCGTGTGGCCGAGCTCAAGGCGACTGATAAGCTGCTCGAGGCACAGCGCCTGCAGCAGCGCACCGACTATGATCTCGAGATGCTCGAGACCATGGGTTTTTGCAACGGTATCGAGAACTACTCGCGTCATCTGGACGGTCGAAAACCGGGCGAGCCGCCGTTTACCCTGATCGATTACTTTCCTAAGGACATGCTCTGTATCATCGACGAGAGTCATGTAACGGTGCCGCAGATCCGCGGCATGCACGAAGGCGACCGCTCGCGTAAGGTGACGCTGGTGGAGCATGGTTTTCGTCTGCCTTCGGCACTCGATAACCGCCCGCTTCGCTTCGATGAGTTTGAGGCGAGGATTCCCCAGTTCATCTATGTTTCGGCCACGCCGGGCGACTATGAGCTGCGGGTTAGCCAGAACGACGTTGAGCAGATTATTCGTCCGACCGGCCTGCTCGACCCCAAGATCGATGTGCGTCCGGTTCGTGGGCAGATTGACGATCTTGAGGACGAGATTCGCGAGCGCGTTGCCCGCAAGGAGCGCGTGCTGGTGACCACGCTCACCAAGCGCATGGCCGAGGACTTGACCGACCATCTGCTTGATGCTGGCATTAAGGTCAATTACATGCACTCTGATACGGCGACAATGGACCGTGTCGAGATCCTGCGAACGCTGCGCGAGGGAAAGATCGATGTTCTCGTTGGCATTAACCTGCTTCGCGAGGGTCTAGACCTTCCCGAGGTCTCGCTGGTGGCAATTCTCGACGCCGACAAGGAAGGCTTCTTGCGCAACCGCCGTTCGTTGATTCAGACGATTGGCCGTGCGGCCCGCAATGCCGACGGCGAGGTCATCATGTATGCAGACGTTGTGACCGATTCGATGAAAGAAGCCATCGAGGAGACGCAGCGCCGTCGCGAGATTCAGATGGCATATAACGAAGAACATGGCATTGTGCCCAAGACAGTGCGCAAGGCCATCAACGACATCTCAAGTTTTATTGCCGAGGCCGAAAAAACTGTGGGCTCCAAGGGACGCTCGAAGGGCGACTCTCTTGGCCATGGCGCATTCTATACGCCCGATGAGTCGGGCGAGGGCGGTGTGCCGGAAACGGTGGCGCCCGAGCAGACACTTGCGGAGCAGTTGGAAGAACTGCCGCATGACGAGCTTGTGCGGATCGTCGAAACCATGGAAGAGGATATGCGTAACGCTTCTGCCGCTATGGACTTTGAGGAGGCGGCGCGCCTGCGCGATGCTGTCGTTCAGATTCGGGCGATGCTCGAGGGTGCGTCTGAGGACGAGACGATCGAGCGCTTACGCTCGCAGGCCCGCAAGGGTTCCACGTTCGCATCGGGCAGAAAACGCCAGGGTGCACGGTTTAAGAAATAGCGAACAGGCCCCGAGTTCCCTGTGGAGCTCGGGGCCTATGTCTTTTGCGCGCTGGAATTTGTGCGTTAGAGGTCTGCGAACAGGGCTTCAGCACAACGGATGCCGTCGGTGGCCGCACTCATGATGCCGCCGGCATATCCAGCTCCTTCACCACAAGGGTAGAGGCCCGGGGTCGACACGGCATGGCACGTTCGGTCTCGGGTGACAGTGACCGGTGAGCTCGAACGAGTCTCCACGCCGGTAAGAACGGCATCGGGACGGCTGTAGCCTCGTAGCTTTTTTCCGAGTAGGGGAAGTCCCAGGCGGAGCGACTCGACGATATGCTGCGGGAGGGCATCGTCGATCGCCGTCCAGGTCACGCCAAGTGGATAGGTTGGTTTTACCTTTCCGGGTGCCGTGCTGGCGCGTCCTGCGAGGAAATCTCCGACGAGTTGTGCCGGTGCGTTCCAGTTGGAACCGCCCAGGCGATAGGCGGCCGCCTCGCAGGCACGCTGGAGCTCGATGCCGGCGAGCGGGTCATCGTTGGGAAGGTCCTCAGGCGTGACGTTAACGAGCAGGGCGGCATTTGCGTTGCGTCCGTCGCGGGCATTGAGACTGGCCCCGTTGACGCACAGATGGCACGGTTCTGAAGAGGCGGCAACAACCTGTCCGCCGGGGCACATGCAAAACGAGAACACGCTGCGGCCGTTGGGAAGATGGGCAACAAGTTTGTAGGGGGCCGCCCCGAGCGCTGGATGTCCCGCCGAGGCTCCATATTGGGCTCTGTCGATGTCGCGTTGCGGATGCTCGATGCGAACGCCCATGGCAAAGGTCTTTTGTGCGAGGGCCACGTTGTGGTCCTTAAGGAGCTCAAAAATATCGCGAGCAGAATGCCCGCAGGCGAGGATGAGGTGCTTTGTCTCGATTGGCTCGTAAGCGGCGTCTTGGGACGATTGGACATCAATACCGGTGATAGCGCCAGACGCGTCGATGCGAATGTCGACGAGCTTCGTTCGATAACGGACGACACCTCCGAGCTGCTCGATGCGCTGGGATATAGCGGTGACAACCTTGGGAAGGATGTCGGAGCCAATGTGCGGCTTGGCATCCCACAGAATATCGCGGGACGCACCCGCCTCGACGAAGGTTTCGAGGATAAGGCGATGGGCGGGATTTTTTGTTCCCGTATTGAGCTTGCCGTCCGAGAAGGTCCCCGCGCCGCCCAGACCAAACTGAATATTGCTCTCGGGGTCGAGGATGCGCTCCTTTAGAAAGAGGTCGATCGCCTGCGAGCGGCGAAATGCCGGGTCGCCGCGCTCGATAAGCAAGGGCTTAAGACCTGCTTTGGCGAGCGTGAGCGCAGCGAAAAGGCCGGCGCATCCGGCGCCGACAACGACAGGGCGTTCTTGAGGAGCGTCGGAGACGGGGGAGGGGAATGAAGGCTCATCGTCTTCTATCGCGCGTACGCGCGAGCGGTCACGCTCGGCAACGCTGTCGACCGCTTCTCGCTCGAGGTGGGGACTAGTCAGCTCAACACGAAAGCTCAGGATAAAATGGACGTCTCGTTTTTTGCGAGCGTCGATTGACTTGCGGTGGAGTTCGATGGACTTGATCTCGGAGTCCTTGCAACGTAGGATGCGCTTGGCGACTCGCTTGCCAACAATGAGGCAGGTATTTTCATCGCCGGCTTCATCGAGCGACGCGTTGACTTGGGTGATTTCGATCATCGAGGTCTCCTTAGAGGCAAGAAAGAGGCCGTCCGGTATCCCAGACGGCCCGAATGCGTTTTTGATTATAGACTGCGCGGCTACAAGCTGCTTGCAGCGCGAATGCCCGAGAGCCAGGCCCACGCAAGGTTAAAGCCTCCGCAATCGGCGTCGATGTCGAGCGCTTCGCCGCAGACGTAAAGCGGGGCGTCGACAACGCAGCGCGCGCGTAGACTGGGTGTTGAGATGCTCTCGACAGATACACCACCACGCGTGACCTGCGCCGAGCGCTCCTCGGCTGTACCCTCGACGAGCAACTTAAAGTGCTTGAGGATCGAGACCAGGTGGATGACATCGTTGGAGCCTGGATGGCACTGCTCAAACGCTGTGCAGACGACGCAGGAGAGTTGCGGGGCGAGCATGCCGTCGAGCCAACGGGGATCGCGGGGCGAAAAGCCGCCGAGCAGCTTAACGCGCTGGTTAAGCATATCGAGCAGCTCGTCTTTAGAGAGGTCGGGGAAAACGTCGAGCAGGATCGTATCGCCGCGCTGGATACGACGGGAGAGGTTGAAGACAGCGACGCCCGAGATGCCGAAGGTTCGAAACAGCACTTCACCGTCTTCGTGCCAGAGCTCACTATGGTTACGGGCGAGCGTCAAGCGGGCGCGGACGCGCAGACCATCCAACGTCTTGAGTGCCGCCCGATCGCCAGCGACCGTTGCCGATACGGGGCAGAGGATGGGGTGCAGCGAAGTGAGGGGGAGGCGAAACGTATCGGCGATACCGGTGGGGTTGCCGCCCGTGGCGATAATTACGGCATGTGCCTGCAGGGCCTCGTTCTTGCGAGGGACATCGGCGAGCGCTTTCCGAAGCGAGCGGAGCTCAGATTTTCGGTCGTCGTGCTTTTTTGCCTTGAGCGCCCGCGCTGGACGGTCTATTTGGAGTGCCCAGCCTTCGGAAGCTTTGTACGCCGAGGCAACGTTGGCTCCGCGGATTAAGGTGATACCTAGGCGGTTGCAAACGTTGAGAAGCGCGTCGCGCACCGATTCGGCGCGAAGGGAGCGCGGGTACAGCCGGCCTTCCTCGGAGGTTGTCATGATGCCCAGCGAGGAGAAGAAACCCATAAGCTCTTGTTCGGGTTGGGGGCCCATGACGGATTCGACGAATGCGGGGTGGTTATACCGCTGAGAATCAATCGATTCGTTGGAGAGGTTGCAGCGGCCGTTACCGGTCGCAAGGAGCTTAAGGCCGCAGGCGACATCGCGCTCAACGATGCAGACGCTTTTGCCAGCACGTGCGGCCGTAATGGCGGCGGCGAGGCCTGAAGCCCCGCCGCCGATTACCAGGACGTCATAGAAGGCGCTCGTGTTCACTTAGGCCTCGTCGGTCTCGTGCGGGGTAATAGCCTCGACGGCAGAGACTGCCTTGGGCAACATGCCATCGGGCAGCGCGGTCTCGACCTCGCCCTTATCGCAGGCCTCGGCGAGTGACGGATTGATGGGAAGCGTGCCCAAGATGTCGAGGTTATAGCGCTCTGCGACCTCGGGGAGCTTGCTCTTGCCAAAGACCTCGATCTTCTTGCCGCAGTCGGGGCACTCAATATAGCTCATGTTCTCGACAATGCCCAGAATGGGGACGTTCATCTTCTCGGCCATGTTGACCGCCTTGGCGACGATCATCGAGACCAGATCCTGCGGGCTCGTGACGATGACGATGCCGTCGACGGGCAGCGACTGGAAGACGGTGAGCGCGACGTCGCCTGTTCCCGGAGGCATGTCGACCAGCAGGTAGTCGATGGGGCCCCACGAGGTCTCGCTCCAGAACTGCCTAATGGCACCTGCGATGACCGGACCGCGCCAAAGGACGGGGTCGGTCTCGTTTTGGAGCAGCAGGTTGGAGCTCATGACCTTGACACCGTGCTCGGAGATTTCGGGCAGCATAAGGTTGCCAAGGGCATGGACGTGGCGTCCGCTCATACCAAACATCTTGGGGATAGAGGGACCGGTGATGTCGGCATCGAGGACGCCGACCTTGTGACCGTGACGGGCAAGCTCGGTGGCGATGGCGCCGGTGACAAACGACTTGCCGACACCGCCCTTGCCGGAAAGCACGGCGATGACGCGCTTGACCTCGGACAGCGTGTTCTCCTCAAATTGCGACGGTGACGTTTGTCCGCCGGCGGCCTGTGCGTGCTCGCAACCCATGTATGACTCCTTTGTATATGTTGGGGCCGGGGCCCCGCGATGTGACACGAGCGTCATTGTACCCTCGTTTGCGAGCGGGAGTCATTTGCGATGCATTTGGGCCGAGCGTGCTTGCAATACGATGGGCCCAAGCGAATGGGCGGGCTTACTGAACTTTGCTGGCGAACTCGAGGTATTGCATGCGCTGCAGCTTGTCGATCGTCGAGGCGTATGGGCTGTCTTCAGATTCCAAGTCGTAGCGCAGCCCGTCGGCACCAAGGTAGCCGGCGGCATTGATGGTGGGCACATCTGACCTTGTTGCAAGCAGAGCCTTTTGATAGTCGGTGAGCGGGGCGCCGATCTTATTAAGGGTAATGGCTGCAATCTCGTTTGCCCCGACGGTGTCGTAGACGTTGAGCTCGGTATTTCCGGCGATTTCATAGTTGGCCCAGACGAAATAGGTCGACTGATAGATACGGAAAGCGTGGCTTGCCGTATCTTCCTGAGGGTACAGCTCGTCGTTGAGAGTCGTTGCGGCGCTCGGCTGATGGTCGCCAAAAAAGACAAGAACAACCGGTCTGCCGATATTGCGGAGCTCGTTGATAAAGTACTCGAGGTCCCGGTCGGATGCGTTGATGCAGGTGAGATAGGTGTTGAGCGCGCTATTGGCGCCCTCGCTGGCTCCCTCGACCCAATAGTTTGTCAGCTCTTCGGCGGGAACGGTGCCATAGTCGTAGCCGCCGTGATTTTGCATCGTGACGTCAAAGATGAACTGCGGTGCTTCGTCGGTTCTAAGCAGGTCGAGTATCTTGTCGTAGGTGGCGTAGTCGCATACGCCGGCATGGTAACAGGGCGCACCTTCGAAATCGCCGATTGAAAGAAAGTCTCCAAAGCCCAGCTGCTGATAGATTTTATCTCGATGGTAGTTGACGGGGTTTTGCGGGTGCATAGCGGTAGCGGTATACCCAAGCTCCTTAAGGTCCTTTGCCAGGCTGTTGACGCCATTCATCTGATACAGCTGATAGGGGATCTTGCCTAATCCGACAAAGGCCGTTGTCGCTCCGGTCAAAAATTCGAATTCGGAGTTTGCCGTTCCGCCACCGGCGACCGAAGCGAGCATGGTGCCGCGAACAAGTGTGTCGGGAAGCGAGTTGTAGAATGCGGGGCCGGTGTACCCGGCCGCCTGGAGCTGCTCAAAGCACGAAAGGTCGCTAAAACTCTCGTTCATGACGGCAACAATCGTCGGCTTGATTTCATTGAACTGGGCAACGGCCGCCGCGCGCTGCTCGCTCGAGCCATACGTGCTGTCGTAGGTGGCGGCGAGCTCCTGCTCGATGCTCTGCGCCTCATCGGGCGTATAGTCTTCGGGCTTCTCAATGGGCAACTCGTTGACCATTTCGGTGAACGAAGTGATAAAACCCTGAGACGCATACGTGGTGATGGGCTGCCAACGGTCAAATCCAAAATTCAGCGCCTGCTCCAAGTCGATGCTGGAAAAGCCCGAGAGCCCCACAACGGTCACTAGCAGAAAAGCGCAGAGGTTAGCGGCGATTGCGGGGAAGACATGGGTGGGCGTACGGAGCTTTCTCGGTCGGATAAGCGAAAGAAGCCCCAGGGAAATCTCCAGCAGGGCTAGAGAGGTTACGATTCCGGCGGTAAAGGTAAACTCGTATCCCTCGCTCACTTCCATTGCGGTGCCAAGGGCCAAGATATCGCTTGGCAGGATGGCCTCGCCTTTAAACGTTATGACGAAGTGCTCGGCAATGCCAAGGATGCAACAGGCGACGGGCACGAGGGCCATGACGCCTCCATGACGCTGTCCCAGCAAATAAAGGGAGAGCAGAACCGTCACGAGCAGCCCGACGGAAAAACCAAATGAGTTTGCTGGAATGCGATAGAACGTGTCGTTGCAGGCGATTTCGAGCGAAACGAACGAGAGCACCGAAACCGCGGCGATGACGAGAACGTCGCGACAGGTGCAAGCAATCGTTCCCGTTGCGAAATCGGATTGGTCGATGAATCTCGATACCAAGGGCTCGACAAGGAGCATGACGGCAGCGGCACCGAGCGCTGAATAGGAAAGGATCCATAGGGAACTGTCCTCGTTTACAAGCACTTGATTCGTAATCCAGGCAGCCACCACACCGAGCGGAATGAGGAGCGTCGCGCACCAAAAGACGCGGGCAATGGGCGGCTTTTCATTGTGTTTGATTGAAAAATATACGCGCACCACGACGATGGCCACGATAAGGACGGCGATGAATATGGGTAGATTGGCCATGTCGCTCGAAGTGATTTCAAGGGGGATATCTTCGGTCATGGACGTTCCTCTGTTACGGCAAATTAAGTTCAGTATTAGATTACTGTAATCTTTCCACGGCATTTCGAGAAACAAAGCGCCCGATACGCAAAGCTAAAGGTCTGCGAATCTTGTATTACGAACATCTGTGCGCGTCGAGTGCGCTAAACTCATCGACAGTATGATTCGATGCAATAGGAGGCAAGGAGCTTCCATGTCTGATTCTTCTATCGTTATTCGCGGCGCTCGTGAGCACAACCTCCGTGATATCGATGTTTCCATTCCGCGTGACCAACTCGTGGTCATTACCGGTCTTTCTGGCTCGGGCAAGAGTTCGCTGGCATTTGACACTATCTATGCCGAGGGCCAGCGTCGATACGTCGAGAGCCTTTCGAGCTATGCGCGCCAGTTCTTGGGCCAGATGGACAAACCCGACCTGGATTCAATCGACGGCCTTTCGCCGGCGGTGTCGATCGACCAAAAGACGACGTCTAAAAACCCTCGCTCGACGGTTGGCACCGTAACCGAGATTTATGACTATCTGCGCCTGCTGTTCGCCCGTGTGGGCACCCCGCACTGTCCCGAATGCGGCCGCGTCATTGAGCGTCAGACGACCGACCAGGTTGCCGACAAAGTCTTGGCGGCGGGGGAGGGTCGCCGCGCGTTTGTGCTGGCACCGGTGGTGCGCGGGCGAAAAGGCGAGTACACCAAACTGTTTGAGGACCTTCGCGCCGAGGGCTTTAGCCGCGTGCGTGTCGACGGCGAAGTGTGCTCGCTCGATGATCCGATCGACCTGGACAAGAAGTTCAAACACGACATTGAGGTCGTGGTTGACCGTATCGTGATCCGTGAGAATTCTCTGGGCCGTATCGCTGAGTCTGTTGAGCAGGCGACCGCGCTGGCTCACGGCAATGTAAACGTGTACATGCTGCCCGATCGTGATGCTCCTGAGGGGACCGAGGGCGAGCTGCTGGAGTATTCGTTGGCCTTGGCGTGCCCGGAGCATGGACACTCCATTGACGATCTTCAGCCGCGTGATTTTTCGTTCAACGCTCCCTATGGCGCATGTCCTGAGTGCGACGGCCTGGGCTTTAAGAAAACCGTTGATGCCGAGGCGCTGATCGAGGACCCCTCGAAGTCCATTGCCGACGGAGTCTTTGGTAGCCTGTTTGGCAATTCGAACTACTATCCGCAGATTTTTGCTGCGGTCTGCAAACACTTTAAGGTGAGCACCGATACGCCGTGGGAGGACTTGCCCCCTCGCGTGCGTCGTGCATTCTTGGATGGCCTGGGCGATACGAAGATCTCGGTCGACTACCAAAAGCTCGACGGACGTCGCAGCCAGTGGGATACCAAGTTTTCGGGCGTTCGCAACATCCTGTACGAACGCTATACCGAGACGACGAACGAGAACACCAAGGCGCGCTTGGAGAAGTACATTCGCGAGGAACCGTGCTCGAGCTGCCACGGCGCTCGTTTGCGCCCTGAGATGCTCGCCGTCACCGTGGGCGGCAAGTCCATTTACGAGGTTTGTTGCCTGTCGTGCCGTGAGTCGCTCGAGTTTTTTGAGGGCCTGGAGCTCACCGAGCGCCAACAGTTTATCGGCGGGCGCATCGTCAAGGAAATCCTGGAGCGCTTGCGTTTTCTGGTCGATGTTGGACTCGACTATCTGACGCTCGATCGTGCCTCGGCGACGCTTTCTGGTGGCGAGGCGCAGCGTATTCGCCTGGCAACGCAGATCGGCGCGGGTCTCATGGGCGTGCTCTATATTCTGGACGAGCCCTCGATCGGTCTTCATCAGCGTGACAACGAGCGCTTGATCAAGACGCTCGAGCGCCTGCGCGATATCGGCAATACCGTTATCGTCGTCGAACACGACGAGGATACAATCCGTGCCGCCGATTACGTGATCGACATGGGGCCCGGCGCCGGCGTCAACGGCGGACACGTAGTCGCGGCGGGAACGCCTGCCGATATCATGGCGTGTTCTGAGTCGATGACGGGCGCTTATCTGACCGGTAAACGAATGATCCGGGTGCCTGATGAACGGCGCAAGCCCGGTCGCGGCTGCCTTAAAATTACGGGCGCTCGAGCCAACAACCTCAAAAACGTTACTGCCAAGATCGAGTTTGGTACGCTTACGGTTGTTACCGGCGTGTCGGGATCGGGCAAGAGCTCCCTGGTTACCGATACCATTGCGCCTGCCCTTACGAATGCCATTCACCGTTCGACGCGCCCTGTGGGTCCGTATAAGAAAATCGAGGGCATCGAGTGTATCGATAAGGTTATCGATATCGACCAGTCGCCGATTGGCCGCACGCCGCGTTCCAACCCTGCTACCTATATCGGCCTGTGGGATGATCTTCGCGCGCTGTTTGCGAGTACGCCGGAGTCGAAGGCGCGCGGCTACTCGCCGGGTCGTTTCTCCTTTAATGTGAGTGGCGGGCGCTGTGAGGCGTGCAAGGGCGACGGACAGATCAAGATCGAGATGCACTTCCTTCCCGATATCTACGTTCCCTGCGAAGTTTGCGGCGGTAAACGCTACAACCGCGAGACACTCGAGGTCACCTACCGTGGCAAGACCATCTCGGACGTACTTGACATGAGCGTGGCCGAGGCACTGGCCTTCTTTGGGAATATCCCGCAGATCAAGCGAAAGCTCCAGACGCTGTACGATGTAGGCTTGGGCTACGTGAGCCTGGGCCAGCCCGCCACGACGCTTTCGGGCGGCGAGGCGCAGCGTGTGAAACTCGCCAAGGAGCTTCATCGACGCCAGACGGGCAAGACGTTCTATATTTTGGACGAACCGACGACCGGCCTTCATTTTGAGGACGTCCGCCAGCTGCTCGATGTGCTGCAGCGCTTGGTCGATGCGGGCAACACGGTGCTGGTGATTGAGCACAACCTTGATGTCATCAAGGTTGCCGACCGCCTGATCGATATGGGTCCCGAGGGCGGTAACGGCGGCGGAACCGTCGTGGTTTCGGGCACACCGGAGCAGGTTGCGGACTGTCCGCAGAGTTATACGGGCAAGTTTTTGGCGCCGTTGCTCAGGCGTGACCGGGAGCGTCAGGCTCAACTTGATGCTCAATAAATAGGCGATTCAGTTTATGGGCGCCATCGACTCCTTGTGATTCGATGGCGCTTGCTGTGTCGAAGTGACGTATGCAGTCGAATTGGACATATACTTAATCCTTGCGTCCGAATGCGAGGGAAAGGATATGTCATGGCAAAGGCTGTAAAGACGCCAAAAACCAATGCGATGCGCGAGCTGGAAAGCGCCGGCATTTCCTATGTTCTACATACGTACGAAGACGATGGTGATGAGTCGGTGGGCCTGGGGGTCGCGATTTCGGAGCAGCTTGGCGAGGAGCCCGGTCAAGGATTTAAGACTTTGGTCTGCGTGACACCGTCCAACGACTATGTCGTGTGCTGCATCCCTGTTGCCGACGAGCTCGATCTAAAGTCTGCCGCGCGTGCCGCGGGGGAGAAGTCCTTGGCCATGATGCATGTGAAGGATTTGCTTGCGGCGACTGGCTACGTTCGCGGCGGCTGCAGCCCGGTCGGTATGAAAAAACGCTACCGGACGCTCATTGATGAGACATGCGTCCTTTGGGATACCATTTTTATTTCGGGAGGCAAGCGTGGTTATCAGCTCGAGCTTGCACCCGATGATTTAATTGCATTTTGCGGGGCGACGGTTGCCGCGATTACGAGAGAGGACTGAGCGATGCCGCAGGAAGAATTGAAGTGCGGAGCTCATTTTGCAAAAGAATCTGCGCCTCAGACGCCCTCATCCGAAGCTTCTTCGTCGCGAGATGACACTGACGACATGGGCTCGTCGGACTACTCCACGGTTGGTCGTTCCGCCGGGCTTATGACCATCCTGACCATCGTGTCTCGCGTTACCGGTTTTATCCGAACGTGGGCGATGGCGGCCGCTATTGGCATGTCGCTACTCTCGTCCTCCTATCAGGTCGCCAACAACCTGCCCAATATGCTCTACGAACTCGTGATGGGCGGCATGCTCGTGACGGCGTTTTTGCCCGTGTACATGGGCGTGAGGCGTGAGCAGGGTCGCGAGGCCTCGAACGAGTACGTGGGCAACCTGCTCGGCATTCTGCTTTTGGTGCTGGGTGGCATTTCGTTGCTGGGGACCGTGTTCGCCCCGGGCTTTATCTGGACGCAATCGTTCCTTTCGGGTGACGGCGGCAGCATGGATACCGCTGCGTTCATGTTCCGTTTCTTTGCCATCCAGATTCTGTTTTATGGTTTGGGCTCGGTGTTCTCGGGCGTTCTCAACGCACACCGCGACTACTTCTGGTCGACGTTTGCCCCGGTCCTCAACAATGTGATCGTCATTGCGAGCTTTATGGGTTTTGCGCCCGTGTCCGCACAGTTTGGCGAACGCGCCGGCATCATCTTGATTGCGGCCGGTACGACCCTCGGTGTCTTTGTTCAGATGGCATGTCAGATCCCTGCGCTCGGCAAGCACGGCGTGCATCCCCATATCCATATCGACTTTAAGGACCCCGCGCTGCGCCAGACGATTGCGCTCGGTATCCCGACGCTGCTCGCCACGGTGTGCATGTTTGTCTCGACTTCTATCACCAACGCTGCCGCGCTGGTGGTCCAGCCCGAGACTGGCCCTTCCGTCATCGCCTATGCGCGCCTGTGGTACACGCTACCCTACGCGCTGATTGCCGCCTCGCTTTCGACGGCGCTTTATACCGAGCTCTCTCACGACGCACAGGAGAAGGATTACGACAGCGTTCGCACGGGCATTTCGCGTGGCGTCGCCCAGATGCTGTTCTTCCTGATTCCGTTCGCGCTGTACCTGATTGTCTTCGCGCGTCCGCTCAACATGATCTACTGTGCTGGCAAGTTCGATGAATCCGGCGTGACGCTGGTGTCCGAGTACCTTGTCTACCTGGCGCTCTCGCTGCCGCTCTACGGCGTGGTCGTGTTGATGCAGAAGAGCTTCTCTGCCTTGCTCGACATGAAGCCCTATAGCCGCTATTGCCTGTATTCCGCCATCGGCCAGGCCGGCTCGGTTCTACTGTTTGGCGTTGTGCTGGGCTTCGGTATGCCGGCAATCGCGCTTTCGTATGTCGTCGACTACGTGATCTTGGTCGGCTGTTCGCTGTGGTGGCTGCGTCGTCGCCTGCGTGGTCTTCAGGTCAAATCTATCCTGCATGGCGGTTTCTTTGGCCTTTTGCTCGGTAGCCTGGGTGCTGCCGCAGGCGCCGGCGTCATGTGGGCGCTTGAACACTTTGTCGGGGCACTTGGCGGCTCGATTCTGATTACTCTTGGCTACGTTTGCGTTGCGGGTGTCGTCTCGCTTGCTGTTACCTTTGGCCTTGCCGTCGTCCTTAAGATGCCCGAGGTCTCGGCGCTGCTTCGTCGCAAGTAGGTGCGTGTGGACGGTCACGACAACATTCCAACGCTTGCCGAACAGGTTTCGCGCGTTCCCACACAGCCCGGATGCTACCTTTGGAAGGATGCCAAGGGCGATGTCATCTACGTGGGCAAGGCGAAAAACCTGCGCGCCCGCATGCGTCAATACGTGACACTGCAGGATGAGCGTCAAAAGATCCCGCTGATGATGCAGCTGGTGGCGAGCTTTGACTACATCGTTGTCGAAACCGAGCATGAGGCGCTTGTACTCGAGCGCAACCTGATCGGCCAGTACCATCCGTACTTTAACGTCGACCTCAAGGATGACAAGAGCTACCCCTTTATCGCCATTACAAAGGGCGACCTGTATCCCGCTATCAAATACACGCGTGAGCGTCATAAGCCGGGAACGCGCTATTTTGGACCCTATACCGATAGCCGTGCGGCACGTGAGACGATAGATACGCTGCGCAAGGTTATCCCCATCTGCTCTGCATCCTGTGCGGAGTGGCGTCGTTGTCGCCGTATCATCGAGTCCCACAAGGGCGAGGAAGACATCGTCAATATGATTTGCGCACAAAACGGGCGTCCCTGCTTCGACTACCATGTCGGGCGCGGGCCGGGTGCGTGTGTCGGCGCGATTTCCCCGGCAGACTATGCCAAGAACGTCAAGCGTGTCGAGCGCTTTTTGTCGGGCCATCGCAAGGATGTCGTCGACGAGCTGACTTCCGAGATGGCGGATGCCGCCGAGGCACTCGATTTTGAGCGCGCGGCACGCGTCAAGCGTCGTTTGGAGGTCATCAGGGGTCTGGACGACCGTCAGCAAGTCGTTTTTCCCTCCAGTGTCGATATCGATGTCATCGGTTTCTATCGCGAGGAGACCATCTCTGCCGCTTGCGTCTTTGTCGTGCGTGAGGGCCGAACAGTTCGCACCTGCGAGTTCATTCTCGACAAGGGTCTTGATGTTGACGAGGAAGAGCTCCAGTCGGGCTTTCTTAAGCGCTATTACGACGAGACGGCTGATATTCCAGCTGAGATAAACCTCTCTGTCGAGCTTGAGGATGCGGAGGCGCTGGGGGAGTGGCTTGCAGGCAAGCGCGAGCGTTCCTGCCATCTCCATAGGCCGCAGCGTGGCGAAAAGCACCGTTTGCTCGATATGGCATCCAAAAATGCGCGCCATGCCCTCATGCGCTACATGATGCGAACGGGGTACGCTGACGACCGCACCAATCAGGCGCTCCTGGAGCTCGAAAGCGCGCTGGCGCTGCCGGCGCCGCCGATGCGTATCGAGTGCTTCGATATCTCGACGCTGCACGGAACCTTTACCGTCGCCTCGATGGTGGTGTTTACCAACGGGCGCGCCGACAAGAGCCAGTACCGTCGTTTTAAAATTCAGGCCGAATTGGACGAGGCAAACGACTTCGTGTCGATGTCCGAGGTTTTGGGACGACGCTATGCTCCCGAGCGCATGGCCGACGAGCGCTTTGGCTCGCGCCCCGATTTGCTCGTTGTCGATGGCGGTAAGCCGCAATTGACCGCTGCGATCAAGCAACTTGAGGCTCTTGGGCTCGATATGCCAGTTTGTGGCTTGGCAAAGGCCGATGAGGAGGTTTTCGTGCCTTGGGACGAGACTCCCGTCGTGCTTCCGACCGGGTCCGCGTCGCTCTATCTAATTAAACAGGTGCGCGATGAATCGCACCGTTTTGCAATTACATTCCATCGTGAGTTGCGCGATAAAGCCATGACGGTTTCGGTACTCGATGACGTTCCAGGCGTGGGACCCACCAGAAAACGTGCCCTTATGCGCCATTTTGGCTCGATGAAGCGTTTGCGCGCGGCGAGCGAGCAAGAGATCGCGGAAGTTCGCGGCATACCTGCCGATGTTGCCAAGGCGGTCCACGAGGCGCTCGTTGCATGGAATGCCGAGCGCGCCGAGGCGGCGGCTGGCCATTCCGATAGCTAAACACGAGCCTAAACAACTGATATACATGATTGCGCGATTTTCAACCATTTATTTCGCCATGATTGCCTGCTGGTTTCGGGTTTTATTAACGCTAAAACGTTTGACTAACCCAAGCGAAAACCCTGCTATCCTGCGGGTTGACGAAGACTGATATCTCACCTCGCCGATACATACTGTCTGGTGAATCGTTTGTCAACGAATTCGGTGAACGGTAGTAAATACCGTTCAAGCGTATGTATGTATCGGTCGCCGAGCGCGGCACCTCAGTTGGGTTCGTCGGTAGGTAAGGTATATATCGTCCGCAAGTTGCGCGGGGGCAAGTCTAGGTGCTCCCGAGTAAGATTCTCTATTGATAGGAGAAGACATGGCCATCATCAACAAGGGTATGTCCAGGCGTTCGTTCCTCGGCCTCACCGGCAGCGTCGCTGCTGTCGCAGGGCTTGGTCTCACCGGCTGCGGTGGCAGCTCTAGCGACGAGGGTTCCGCTTCCGGTTCCACCGATTCCGCCAACCGTGGCGGCGGCGTGATCACCGCTGGTTCCGCTTACGCTCCGTCCAGCTTCGATCCCGCCAGCACCGGCTCCGCTGTGGGCCTGGGTGCTAACTGGCACGTCGTCGAGGGCCTCTACGGCATCGATTACCACGACTACAGCACCTTCAACGAGCTCGCCACCGACGATCCCAAGTCTGTGGACGACACCACTTTCGAGGTCACCATCCGCAAGGGCGCCAAGTTCTCCGATGGCACCGAGGTCACCGCTGACGATGTCGTTGCCTCCTACACCGCTTGTGCCGCTTCCGCTACCTACGCTCCGTTCTTCCAGCCCTTCGAGTCCATCGAGGCCAAGGACGCCAGCACCGTGACGGTCAAGACCAAGGTCCCCAACTTCTCCCTGCTCAAGGATCGTCTGGCCATCGTCCGCGTTACCCCGGCCACTCAGACCGAGGAGGATCGCGCCAAGCAGCCGATCGGCTCCGGCCCCTGGATGTACGACTCTATCTCCGATACCGAGATCACCTTGGTTCCCAACCCCGAGTACAACGGTGAGTATGCTGCCGAGGATAAGAAGATCCAGTACAGCATCCTGACCGACCCCACCGCTCGCGTTACCGCTCAGCAGGAGGGCTCCACGCTCGTTATGGAGCTCGTTACCGCTGACGCCGTCGACCAGCTCGAGAGCGCCGGCTGCAAGATCGATAACGTTCAGGGTTTCGGCACCCGCTTCATCATGTTCAACGTCGCCAAGGAGCCTTGGAACAACGTCAAGGTCCGTCAGGCTGTCATGTATGCGCTCGACACCGAGAAGATGGTCAGCAACACCTTCGCCGGCCTTGCCACCGCTGCCAGCTGCTACCTGCCCAAGAGCTTCACCAACTATCATGAGGCTTCCACGGTGTACAAGACCGACGCCAAGAAGGCTAAGAAGCTCATCGAGGAGTCTGGCATCACCCCGGGTGCCATCACCCTGCGCACCACCGACAACGAGCAGATTAAGGGCATGGCCGCCCAGGTCAAGAACGACCTCGACGCTCTCGGCTTCGATGTGACCATCCAGACCGATACCTCGCCGGCCACCTACGCTGCCATCGACGGCGGCGAGGCCTACGATATCCTCCTTGCCCCTGGCGATCCTTCCTGCTTCGGCGCCGACCCCGACCTGCTGCTCAACTGGTGGTACGGTGACAACGTCTGGATGCAGACCCGTTGCCCGTGGAAGGAGTCCGCTGAGTGGCAGAAGCTCCACGGTCTCATGGACGAGGCTCTTGCCGCCGAGGGCGACGAGCAGCAGAAGAAGTGGAACGAGTGCTTCGACATCATTGCCGACAACGCCGTTCTGTACCCCGTTGTCCACGTCAAGACCGTCTCCGCTTCCTGGGACGATCCGTCCACTGCACCCAACGGCGAGGCCCTCGATGGCTTCAAGGGCATCGGCACGACGAGCATGTCCTTCAGGGGCGTTGCGACCGTCAAGGCGTAAGACTCGCTTGAGTCTGTATGCAGGATGTCGGTCGTTGGGACCGTATCCTCATAGTTGAAACAAAGACCCGGGCGGCAACGATGTCGCTCGGGTCTTGTAATGAGTATCCGTACTCATATACCAGTTGGTCCTACCGACAAAAGAAAGGGGAGAGAACGTGAACAACTTGCTACGTTTGATTGGAAGGCGTCTTGTGGCGCTGCCGATCATGGCATTGGGCGTCACCGTCCTGGTGTTCTTCCTTATGTCGTTTTCCAAGACCGACCCCGCCTACACGGCGTTGGGTGACGGTGCCTCGCCCGAGGCGGTTGCCGAGTACCATGAGAAGTATGGTCTGGACGACCCCTGGCCCGTGCGCTACGTGCGCTATATGGGCGATCTGATCCATGGCGACATGGGCACCTATGGTGCTGCTCGCAACTCCGTTGCCAAGCGCATCTCCACGGCCCTGCCCGTCACGATGCAGCTGACCTTTATCGGTCTTGCTATCGGTGCGGTCGTTTCGTTTTTGCTCGGCGTCATCGCGGCACTGTATCGCGACAAATGGCCGGACCAAGTGATCCGCGTCTTTTCCATCGCCGGCTTGGCAACCCCGTCGTTCTGGCTTGCCGTTCTGTTGATCCTGCTGTTCTCTTCCTACCTTAAGGTGCTCCCGGCATCGGGTGCTCTGCCTCACTTCACCACGAATCCGGTTGGCTATCTGGGACGTATGATCATGCCCGCTATCGCCTTGGCATTTCCGCTGACGGGCCAGATGACTCGTATCGTGCGTACCGCCATGGTCGAGGAGCTCGACAAGGATTATGTCCGTATGGCTCGCGGCGCCGGCGTTCCCGAGAAGGTCGTCGTCGGCATCAACGTTCTTCGCAATGCGCTGATCACCCCGGTCACCACCCTCGGTCTTAAGATCGGTTACCTCATGGGCGGCGCCGTCGTCATCGAGGTTATCTTCAACCTCCCCGGCATGGGCACCGCGATTCTGCAGGGCGTTCAGGGCAACGAGGCGAACCTGGTTCAGGGCGTCGTCATCGTCGTTGCTCTTGCCTTCATCATCATCAACATCGTGGTTGACATGCTCTACCTGCTCATCAACCCGCGCATCAGGACGGTGTAGATTATGGTAAAGATTCGAGAGAAGCAAACCGAGCAGCTCGAGAAGGCTGCCTCCAAGGGGCTCAAGCTCGGTGGCTGGAAGAAGATGACGCTGTCTTCTAAGATTGCAGCCGTCGTGCTGGTGCTGGTCGCCCTGACTGCGATTCTGGCGCCCCTTCTTGCCCCCTATAGCCCGGTCGAGATCTTTACGGCTCGCCGGGCTCCCGGCAACGGATTTATCTTCGGTACCGACGATAAGGGTCGCGACATTCTGTCGCGTATGCTCTACGGTGGTCGTTACTCGCTGATTATCGGCTTTGGCGCCACTGCCATGGCTCTGGTCTGCGGCTCGGTCGTGGGCGCCCTTGCAGCGGTTTCGCGCAAGGCCGTCTCCGAGACGATCATGCGTATCTTGGACATCATCATGTCCATCCCGGGCATCGCCCTCGCGGCCGTCTTCGTCTCCATCCTGGGCAACTCCGTGCCGTCGATCATCTTCGCCATCGGCTTTATGTACACTCCGCAGATTGCCCGTATCGTGCGCGCCAATATCGTGTCCGAGTACGGCGAGGACTATGTCCGCGCGGTCATCGTTTCCGGCGCCAAGGCTCCGTGGATTTTGATCAAGCATGTTCTGCGTAACTGCATCGCCCCGATCATGGTCTTTACCGTTACCCTGGTCGCCGACGCCATCATCTTCGAGGCCTCGCTGACCTTCATCGGCGCTGGTATCCAGGAGCCCACCGCTACCTGGGGCAACATCCTCGCCGACGCCCGCGGCGGCGTGCTCGCCGGTCGTTGGTGGCAGGCGCTGTTCCCGGGCCTGGCCATCATGATCACCTGCCTGGCGCTCAACATCCTCTCCGAGGGCATTACCGACGCCATGGCCGCTGCTCCCTCCGCCGCCCTGGATCCTACCGATTCCTCCAAGCGTCGCGAGGCCGATCTGCTGGTCTCCGACCCCGTTCGCGCCTACAAGGAGCAGGCCCAGTCCCTCTCCGCTCGCCTTGGCGCCCTGCGCGATGTCGAGCTCAAGCGTGACGATCGCCATGTGCCCGACGAGTCTGTCGAACCGATTCTCTCGGTCCGTGACTTCTGCATCCAGTTTGAGCATCACGGTGATATCAACGTCGTCGACCATGTCAACTTTGACGTCCGTCCTGGTCAGACCATGGGCCTGGTGGGCGAGTCCGGTTGCGGTAAGTCCATCACCACGCTGGCCATCATGGGCCTGACCGACGATGACGAGCATCTTTCCGGCGAGGTTCTCTGGGAGGGTCGCGACCTGCTCAAGATGAGCAAGAAGGAGTGGTTCGGCCTGCGCGGTACCGATATCGCTATGGTCTATCAGGACGCCCTGTCCTCGCTTAACCCCTCCATGCTCATCTCTGCCCAGATGAAGCAGCTCACCAAGCGCGGCGGAACCCGCAGCGCCGAGGAGCTCCTGGAGCTCGTCGGCCTCGATCCCAAGCGCACGCTCGAGAGCTATCCGCACGAGCTTTCCGGCGGCCAGCGTCAGCGTGTCCTGATCGCTATGGCCCTTACCCGCGACCCCAAGCTGGTCATCTGCGACGAGCCCACGACCGCTCTGGACGTTACCGTCCAGAAGCAGGTCATCAAGCTGCTCAACGATCTTCAGGCCAAGCTCGGCTTTGCCATGATCTTCGTTTCGCATGACCTGGCTCTGGTTGCCGAGGTTGCCCATAACATCACGGTTATGTACGCTGGCCAGGTTATCGAGCAGGCACCCACCAAGGAGCTGCTCACCAACCCGATCCACGAGTACACCCGCGGTCTTCTGGGTTCCGTTCTGTCCATCGAGAGCGGTTCGGGTCGCCTGCACCAGGTGCCCGGCGCCGTTCCGAGCCCGCGCGATTTCCCCAAGGGCGATCGCTTCGCGCCCCGCTCGAGCCATCCGCGTATTGGCTTGGACACCCGTCCGGTCTTCAAGCGCGTGCCTGGCACCGAGCACTTCTATTCCGAGCTCCCCGACGAGGTGCTCAAGGCAAATGGTTTGACCCCTCACGCGGAGGTGATGTAGATGAGCGAGACCGCAGTCAACGGCGTCGAGCCGATCATCTTCCTTGATGACGTCCACGTCACCTTTAGGACCCGTACCGGCTCGATTCTGCACCCCAACCTGGTTCACGCCGTCCAGGGTGTAACGATTAAGCTCATGCCCGGTCAGACGATCGGCATCGTCGGCGAGTCCGGTTGCGGTAAGTCCACCACCGCCAACGTCATGTGCGGCCTGCAGGCCCCCACGAGCGGCAAGGTCTACTTTAGGGGCAAGGACGTTACCAAACGTACCGCCGAGGACCGTCGCCACATGGGTCGCGTCATCTCGGTCGTGTTCCAGAACCCGGCCACGGCGCTCAACCCCCGCATGGTCGTTCGCGAGCAGCTGCTCGACCCCATGCGCGTCCACAACCTGGGTACCGAGGCCGAGCAGGAGAAGCGCGTCAAGGAACTCTTGGAGCTCACCGGTCTGCCCAGCTCCGCTGCCGAGGTTCTTCCCGGCCAGCTTTCGGGCGGCCAGCGCCAGCGCGTCGCAATTGCCCGTGCCCTGTCGCTGAACCCCGATGCCATCATCGCCGACGAGCCCACCTCGGCTCTGGACGTTTCAGTCCGCGCGCAGATTCTGAATCTGCTGACCGACCTTAAGAAGGAGCTCGGCCTGGCCATGGTGTTCATCAGCCATGACATCCAGACGGTCCGCTATATCTCTGACGACATCATCGTTATGAATGGCGGCAGGATCGTCGAGCAGGGCGAGGCCAAGCAGGTCTTCCAGCACCCCCAGGACCCCTACACCAAGATGCTGCTCGGCGCTGCGCCGTCGCTGCTGCATCCCAAGCTCGGCGAGTAGCCTCGCTTTCCCTCCCGTGCGCCCGGTTCCCTTGCCGGGCGCACCTCCGTTGCGATTTCGAAAGGTTGGGTTCACGAGCCATGCCAAGTGCTCAGGAGCTACAACATCAATTTGGTGAATACCGAGGCGCCATGCCCCGTCCATCAGATTTCGATCTCTTTTGGAAGGATCGCATGGCCGAGGCCGACGCCGTCGGGCTTGACTATGCGATCGAGACGGCATCGGTCGCCGATGCCGCGACCTGCCAGCTTTTCGACCTCTGGTATACCGGCATGTGTGGCGCGCGCCTGCATGCCAAGTACCTTAAACCTGTCTCGGACGAGCCCGTGCCATTGGTACTTCAGTTCCATGGGTATCCGGGTGCAAGCCGCAGCTGGTTTGAGCAGGCGTCGTTTGCGGGCATGGGCATGGCACTCATCGCCCTCGACTGCCCCGGCCAAGGAGGTCCCTCCGAGGACATTGGTGGATTTGAGGGCACAACGGTTGCCGGTCATATCGTCGCCGGTATCGACGGCGACCCGGCCAACCTCTACTATGTCCGCTTGCACCAAGATATTCGCATCCTGTGCCGCATCGTTCGCGAGCTCGAGGGCATCGATCTTGCGCGTGTGTTTGTGAACGGCGCGTCGCAGGGCGGCGGTTTGGGCATTGCGACCTGTGCGCTTAACAGCGAGCTTATCAATCGTGCCGCCATCCTCTATCCCTTCCTGTCAGATTTCCGCCTGGTCTGGGATTTGGATGCCGACGACATTGCCTACGAGGGCCTGCGCTATTGGTCTCGCTGGTTTGACGAGGACTCGACTCGTATTGACGAAGCCTATGCCAAGCTGGCGTACTTCGATTCCAAGAACTTTGCCCCTATGGTCAAATGCCCCGTGCTGTTTGGCACTGGCACAGCCGATATCGTCTGTCCGCCAGCGACGCAGTTTGCGGTCTATAACAACCTGACCTGCGAAAAGCGCCATGAGTTCTTTGAAGGCTTTGGCCACGAGGAGATTCAGGATTTTGACGATCTGATCATTCCGTTTTTCTGCAAGGGAGGGGAGGCTCATGTCTAAGTGCGAGAGCAATGTTGACGAGCTGATTGTCCCCGGGCTCGTGGGAATTCCTGGAACGGTTTCGTCAAGGCTCGCAGAATATCGGGACTGGCGCGGTGATGTCCAAGCAGATGTTTCTGATTTAGAGACATGCGCTTCGAATCTTGAGATTCAAGGCCTGGCCATTACGGCGATTGACTTTGTTAACCCCTGCGCCCGTTACTCGGAGGTCTCCTTTGAGCTCGGTGACGATGCGATTCACGCTCGTTTGATCGAGCCTGTCGGTCGTGCCCGAGTATCTGAGCGTGTGCCGTTGTGCCTGATGTTCCACGACATCGATCGGCCTGTGCGCGGCTGGCATCACATGACGAGATTTGCCGCCATGGGGTATGCCGTCCTCGCGCTGGATGACGATGTTGCTGGTGCGGACGACCTGCAGCGGGGGATTTCTTCGCCCGCTTTTGTCGAGCGCGTCCGTTGGGGTTGCGCGCTGGCGAAGGTGGCGCGCAATCTTGATGGCATGGACCCCGACCGCATCTTTGCATGGGGCGAGGGTCTTGGCGGCGGAGTCGCGCTGGCGGTTTCTGCTCTGGACGAGCGGGGCCTCGCCTGCACGGCGGTTGCCAATCCGCTTCCTGGCGGTCTCGAGGCGCTGTCGTCTCGGGTGCGCGGATCGGTGCTCATGGGCACGTCGCTTATGGATACCGTGAGCGATCCCAAGGATCAGTTTGCCGTATTCAACGGTCTTGAGTGTGACCGGAGGCATATCATCTATGCAAAATACGCTCACGAGCGCATCAATGCGTTCGAAAACGAAGTCGTCGACTTTTTTAACCAAACGTTCTACTCGTGTTCTTTGGCCTAGACGGCCTGGACACTGCCAACAAGAGTGGGTGGCATAGGGCCGCCCGCCAGACAACTAAGGAGATTCTTGTGACAACTCAGAAATTCACCGGCGTTATCCCTCCCGTCGTTGTTCCCGATACCGAAGATCACCAGCTTGACGTTGCCTCCTTTGAGCGCAGCATCAACCGCATGATCGATGCTGGCGTCGATGGCCTGTTCTTCTTGGGATCCTCGGGCGAGGTCGTCTTCTCCACCGACGAGCGCCGTCGCCAGATTATCGCCGAGGCCGTCCGTATCGTCGACCATCGCGTTCCCGTTCTGGTCGGCATCATCGATACCGAGACCGAGCGCATGATCGAGCACGGCAAGGTCGCCCAGGAGCTGGGCGCCGATGCCCTCGTCGCCACCTGCCCGTTCTATGCCCTGCAGGGCATGACCGAGGTCGAGGAGCACTTCCGCATCCTGCACGAGGAACTCGACCTGCCCATCTTTGCCTATGACATTCCCGTCTGCGTTCACACCAAGCTCCCCTGGAAGCTCCTTGCCAAGCTCGGCGCCGAGGGCGTTCTGTCCGGCGTCAAGGATTCCTCGGGTGATGACATCTCGTTCCGCTACCTCGTTCAGGAGAACGAGAAGAACGGCCATCCGATGAGCATTCTCACCGGCCACGAGGTTGTTGTCGACGGCGCCTACCTCGGTGGCGCCGACGGTTCCGTCCCGGGTCTCGCCAACGTTGAGCCCGAGGGCTACGTGCGTCAGTGGAAGGCCGCTCAGGCTGGTGACTGGGCTACCGTCAAGGCCGAGCAGGATCGCCTCAATGAGATTTCGCACATCTGGGATGTCACCTCGGGCGTCCAGGGCTATGCCGGTGGCGTCGGCGCCTTCAAGACCGCTATGAACCTCATGGGTATCTTCGACAGCCCGACCATGCCGCGCCCGGTGAAGGCCATGACCGGCGAGAACGTCGAGGCGATTAAGAAGGTCCTCCAGGACAACGGTCTCCTTTAAAGCTTTTCCAGACACCCGACCTCGCCGTTCAACCGTGCGGCCATGACCCATTAGGTCAATGGTCACACGGTTTCTCGGCGATCTTGGGCACCTGGAAAACCTTTACCGCGCTGTGACGGCTAGCCTGACGGCGCATTTCCTGTAGTTGTTTTTTATCTCCTAAGGAGAGCGACATGGAGAACAAGTACGTCTGCTCTGTCGATATCGGCGGAACTAAGATCGCGACTGCCATCATGGAGTACCCGGCTGACGGTAGTGTGCCCCATCCCGTTTTTGAGGCCGAGGTTCCTACCGAGGCCCAGGAGGGCGGCGAGGCCGTCTTCCAGCGTATCGAGGCGTCCATCAAGGCTGCTCTCGAGGCGAATCCCGATGTCGAGGTCCTTGGCGTCGGTATCGGTGCCGCCGGCGTCGTCGATCCCAAGACGGGCGCCATCGCGTATGCCAATGAGATCATGCCCGGCTGGTCCGGCGTTCAGTTGGGGCCGCGTCTGCGCGAGGACCTCGGTCTTCCCGTTGCCGTCGTAGGCGACGTGCAGGCTCATGCTCTGGGCGAGGCCCACTGGGGCGTCGGCAAGGGCAAGTTCTCCGTCTTGTGTCTTGGCATCGGTACGGGCATCGGCGGCGCATATGTCGAGAACGGCCGCGTGATGCAGGGCTTCCATGGTGCTGCCGGTCATATGGGCCACATCGAGTGCTCGGCTGCCGCCGGCATTCCCTGCGCCTGCGGGCGTTCCGGCCATCTGGAGTCGGTTGCTTCGGGCACTTCCATTGGTCGAATGTACGATGAGCGTTTTGGCCGCGTCGACCCCAGCCGTCCTTCGGTCGGTCGCGATGTGAACGACCTGTGCCGTGCGGGCGACGCAAAGGCGACCGAGGTCATCCATGACGCCGGCTTTGCGCTGGGTGCCAGCTTGGGCTCGCTCGCTAACATCCTGGACCCTGAGGTCATCGTCCTTTCGGGCGGCGTGATCCACCAAGGTCCCGATTGGCGTTCGCAGACGTGGAAGGATTCGGTGCACGAGGGCTATGCCAGCCAGGCGCTCGATCCGCTTCAGGACACGCCGATCCTCATCGGTTCGCTGGAGGGCGACGCGCCGCTTATTGGTGCCGCCGAGCATCTTCTTGCCTCGTTGAAGTAAACGTATCTTCTGTAGGAGCCTCCCGAGACAACACGCCTCGGGAGGCTGTTCTGAGAAAGGTTACAGCCTTATGACCGTCGATCCATTGATTCAATCCCTGAAGGGCAAGCTCGTCGTGAGCGTTCAGGCGTATATGGGCGAGCCGCTTCGTACGCCCGAGACCATGGCTCAAATGTCTCGCGCTTGTGAGCTCGGCGGCGCCGCCGCCATTCGCTGCCAGGGCCTTGCCGACATTGCCGCCATTAAGGGTCGCTGTGAGGTTCCCGTCATCGGCCTGTGGAAGGATGGGCACGAGGGCGTTTACATCACGCCGACGCTGCGTCACGCTCGCGCCTGCGTTGCTGCCGGTGCCGATATCGTGGCGATCGACGCCACCGATCGCCCGCGCCCCGATGGCAAGACGGTCGAGGATACCTTCCGCCCGCTGCACGAGGAGGGTGTGCTCCTGATGGCCGACTGTGCCACCATCGAGGATATTCGTCGTGCTGTCGACATGGGCTTCGACCTGGTATCCACCACGCTTTCTCACGGCGTCGCCGCCATCGACTGCACCATGGCCGATGGCCCCGACCTGCCGCTCCTGCGTCAGGCGACCGAGGAATTCCCCGGCCTTCCCATCATTTGCGAGGGCCGCGTGCATACGCCCGAGGAGGCTCGCGCCGCGATCGATGCTGGCGCCTGGGCCGTTGTCGTCGGCACCGCCATCACGCACCCCACGAGTATTACGAGTTGGTTCAAGGCTGCACTTGAGGCGTAAGACAGGCCTCGTATCCGCTCGGGGCGGTATACTCAATATAGGCAATTGACCGCGCGGGATCCGGGTTGCTGGGTCCCGCGCTTGTTTTCGGGAGGCAGCACATGCAAAAGGGAGATGCCATGGATGCGGCGGAGCGCTCGGAGCGCATCCCCGATATCGTCATCATCACCGGAATGTCCGGATCGGGCCGCACACAGGCCATGCACGTGTTCGAGGACATGGGCTATTTTTGCATCGATAACCTGCCTCCGCGTCTCATCGCCCAGCTTGCCGAGCTCGTCGGCATCAATACGGGCGTGGGCAGGCATCTCGCCGTCACCTGTGACCTGCGCAGCCAGGGCTTGTTCGATGAGCTGCTCGATGCCGTTGCCGCACTCGAGGAGCGCGAGATGAGCTGTGACATCGTGTTTCTCGAGGCCTCTGACGAGGTGCTGATCCGTCGTTATAGCGAAAACCGCCGCCGCCATCCCATTGCCAAGCCGGGGGAGACTACGGCCGATGCTATTCAGCGCGAGCGCCTGCAGCTGCAGGGTGTGCGCGACCGAGCCGATATGATCATCGACACGAGCCGCCTGCGTACCTCTGCCCTGCGCAACAAATTGCGCATGGCGTTCTCCGAGCTGTCCGACCAGCAGCTCATGGACGTCCACGTGTTCTCGTTTGGCTTTAAGCACGGCATGCCCGTCGAGGCGGACATTATGATCGACGTCCGCTTCCTGCCCAATCCGTTCTACGATCCCGAGATGCGCACGATGACCGGTCTCGATAAAAAGGTCTCCGATTTTGTTCTGGACCATCCCAAGACGCAGGAGTTTTGGAAGGCTTGGACACAGCTGCTCGATACGGTGATGCCGGGTTATATCGCGGAGGGCAAGCCGCAGCTTTCTATCGCCATCGGCTGCACGGGCGGCCAGCACCGCAGCGTTGCCATTGCCGAGGCCACGGCCCGTTACCTGGAAGGCGCTCAGTATCACGTGAGCATCTCCCACCGCGACCTGTCGCGCGCCAACACGAAGGCATAGGCCTGCATGTCGTTTACCGCTGAGGTGCGTGATGAGCTTGCGCGCTGCGAACCCGAATGTGAATACTGCGACTTGTCGACGCTTGCCGCCCTCACGCGCGTGAGTGGTACGCTCTCGCTTACCGGCTCTGGGCGGTATCGTTTGACGGTTGCGACTGAGACGGGAGCCGTCGCGCGCACGATGATCACGCTGACGCATCGCATCCTTAAGCTCAAAACGGAGTTCACCGTTCGCAAATCTGTCTTGCATAAGGTTCGAAACTATCTCATTACCTTGCCTGATCAGCCCGATTTGGATAAGGCTCTGGTGCTGCTGGGTATCCTCGACCGGAGGGGAGGACTTGTCGCCGGTGTGCCCCGACATATCGTTGCGCGTCCTTGCTGCAGACTTGCCTATATCCGCGGCGCGCTCATCGCGGGCGGCTTCGTGGCCGATCCACGCGGCGACTTTCATTTGGAGATCGCGGTGCAGGGCGAGCAATATGCCAAGGGGCTTTGCGACCTGTTGGAGCAGATTGGGGTCCACGCGCGTGTTAATGCACGGCGGGGGTCTTATGCCGTGTACATTAAGAGCGCCGAGGAAATCGAGCATCTTTTAAAGCTGATTGGTGCCAAGCGCAGCGTTGCCGAGATTGAGGAGGCGCGCGCGGTCAAGTTGGTTAAGAACGATGTGAACCGTCGCGTGAACGCCGAGCTCGCCAACCAGACCAGAAGCGCCGGTGCCGCCCAGCATCAGCTTGCGCTTATCGATGAGCTCGAGCAGCGTGGTCTTCGCGATGCGCTTCCGGATGCCTTGGCGGTCTTTTGCGACCTGCGCGAGCGCTATCCCGATCTGTCACTGCGTGATTTGGGGGAGATGGCTGACCCTCCCTTGTCGAAGTCAGCCCTCTACCATCGAGTTTTGAGGCTTGAAAAGCTCATTGAAGCAAACAGGTAGTTTTAAGTATAAACGTATATACGGATTTAGCTGCTATTTTATTCTTTAAAACGTTTTAACGTAAATTTGATTTTCAATTTCGAGCATTCTCGTGAAATTCAAGTCAAAAAAAAGGTATATTAGGCGAGTGGTTAGTTTGTGGGCCTCAACGGCAGGCGCTGTAGCTTGCGGGGGCCTTACGAAAGGAGACACAATGGCAGTAAAGGTTGCTATTAACGGCTTCGGTCGCATCGGTCGTCTGGCTTTCCGTCAGATGTTCGGTCATGAGGGCTCCGAGATCGTCGCTATCAACGACCTCACCTCTCCCGATATGCTCGCTTACCTGTTGAAGTACGACTCCACGCAGGGCAACTATGCTCGCGATCACGAGGTCGTTGCTGGCGAGGATTCCATCACCGTTGACGGCAAGGAGATCAAGATCTACAAGGAGGCCGACGCCAACAACCTGCCTTGGGGCGACCTCGACGTCGACGTCGTTCTCGAGTGCACCGGCTTCTACACTAGCAAGGCTAAGGCTCAGGCCCACATCAACGCTGGCGCCAAGAAGGTCGTCATCTCCGCTCCGGCCGGCAGCGATCTGCCCACCATCGTGTACAACGTCAACCATGAGACGCTGACCGCTGAGGACAACATCATCTCCGCTGCTTCCTGCACCACCAACTGCCTCGCTCCGATGGCCAAGGGTCTGAACGACTTCGCTCCCATCGTGTCCGGCATCATGACCACCATTCACGCCTGGACCGGCGACCAGATGCCGCTCGACGGCCCGCAGCGCAAGGGCAACAAGCGTCGTAGCCGCGCCTGCGCCGTCAACATCGTCCCCAACACCACCGGTGCTGCCAAGGCTATCGGCCTGGTTCTCCCCGAGCTCAACGGTAAGCTCATCGGTGCTGCCCAGCGCGTCCCGACGCCGACCGGCTCCATCACCAACCTCTACGCTGTCGTTGACAAGAAGGTCACCGTCGACGAGGTCAACGCCGCTATGAAGGCCTACGCTGCCACCATCTCCGAGACCTTCGGTTACAATGAGGACGACATCGTCTCCACCGACATCATCGGCGAGACCCACGGCTCCATCTTCGACGCCACTCAGACCATGTGCTCTGACCTCGGCAACGGCCAGACCCTCGTTCAGGTCACCTCTTGGTACGACAACGAGAACTCCTACACCTCTCAGATGGTCCGCACCATCAAGTACTTCGAGAAGTTCGTTGCTTAATTTAGCTTTTAGCGAATAGCTCGTTGAGCGTCTAAAGAAGGGCGCGGCCTTATAGGGCTTACACCCTAGGGTCGCGCCCTTTTTATAAGAAATCGTCTGCCGTAATGGGAGGCAGACACGTACGAAAGGTAGAAGCAAACATGGCCTTTACCAAGAAGACCGTCCGCGACATCGATGTCGACGGCAAGCGCGTTCTCGTCCGCGTTGACTTTAACGTGCCTATCAAGGATGGCGTCGTTGGCGACACCACCCGTATCAAGGCTGCCCTGCCCACCATCAACTATCTCGTTGAGCACAATGCTCGCGTCATCCTCATGAGCCACCTCGGCCGTCCCGATGGCACCGGCTTCCAGCCCGAGCTGTCCCTCGAGCCCGTCGCCAAGAAGCTCGCTGAGCTTTCTGGTCTCGACGTCGCCTTTGTCGCCGACACCTACGGCGAGAAGGCTGCTGAGGCTGTCGCCGCCGTCGAGCCGGGCAAGGTCCTCGTTCTCGAGAACGTCCGTTTTGACAAGCGTGAGAAGAAGAACGATCCCGAGATCGCCAAGAAGCTCGCTTCCTATGGTGACGTCTTCGTTCTCGATGCCTTCGGTACCGCTCACCGCGCCCAGGGTTCCGTCGTGGGCCCCGCCGCTTACCTGCCCGCCGTCGCTGGCTTCCTGCTCGAGAAGGAGGTCGACACGCTGACCGGCATCTTCGCCGAGCCCGAGCGTCCCTTCGTCGCTATCGTCGGCGGTTCCAAGGTTTCCTCCAAGATCGGTGTTCTCGATCACCTCATCGACTCCGCTGATACCCTGATCATCGGTGGCGGCATGGCCTACACCTTCTTCCTGGCTCAGGGCCTGTCCGTTGGTCAGTCCCTCAAGGAAGAGGACTGGGTCGAGCGCGCTGGCGAGATGCTCAAGAAGGCCGAGGAGAAGGGCGTCAAGATCCTGCTCCCCATCGACAACCGCGTTGCCGATCACTTTGGTGAGGACGCTGTCCCCGAGGTTGTCGCTTCCGACGCTATCCCCGACGATCGTGAGGGCATGGACATCGGCCCCAAGACCGAGGAGCTCTATGCCGAGGCTGTCAAGGGCGCCAAGACCGTGTTCTGGAATGGCCCCATGGGCGTCTTCGAGTTCGACAACTTCGCTCACGGCACCCAGGCTATCGCCGAGGCTGTTGCCGAGGCCGACTGCACCTCGATCATCGGCGGTGGCGACTCTGTCGCAGCTGTCAACAAGTTCAACCTGGCCGACAAGATGAGCTGGATCTCCACCGGCGGTGGCGCTTCCATGGAGCTCGTCGAGGGTAAGGCCCTGCCCGGAGTGGAGGCGCTTCTCGATGCCTAATCGCACCCTTCTTATCGCTGGTAACTGGAAGATGAACAACGACGTCGCCGAGGCTGCGAAGCTCGCCGACGAGCTGGCCCAGGCTCTGCCTGAGGTTCCGGCTGGCGTCGAGGTGCTCGTCTGCCCTCCGACCATCGACATCACCACGGTTCATGACCGCATTCAGGCTGCCCCCATCGCCCTCGGTGCACAGAACGTGTACTGGGAGGCCAAGGGTGCCTTCACCGGTGAGTCCTCTTGCGACATGCTCAAGTCCGCTGGCTGCACCTACTGCATCATCGGTCACTCCGAGCGTCGCGACTACTTCCACGAGACCGACGAGGACCAGAACAAGAAGGCTAAGGCTCTCGTTGCCGCCGGCCTTGTTCCCGTCTTCTGCTGCGGCGAGTCCCTCGAGGTCCGCGAGGCTGGCACCTATGTCGAGCACGTCGTGAACCAGGTCAAGGCTGGCCTTGCTGGTCTTGAGATCACCTGCCCCAAGCAGGTCGTCGTCGCCTACGAGCCCATCTGGGCCATCGGCACCGGCAAGACCGCTACCGCCGAGGACGCTCAGGAGGTCTGCGGTGCTATCCGTGAGACCCTCAAGGAGATGTTCGGCGAGGAGCTCGCTAACGGCATCCGCGTTCTCTATGGTGGCTCTGCCAAGCCCGGCAACATTGCCGAGCTCGTCGCCAAGCCCGACGTTGACGGCGCCCTCGTGGGCGGCGCTTCGCTCAAGGCTGCTGACTTCGCCTCTATGGTCGTCAAGGCAGGCGAGTAGGACATATGGCACATCGTCATCTTCCTGCACTCCTGATCATCATGGATGGTTGCGGCCTTGCTCCGGCCGATGGCGAGAACGCCGTCGCCGCTGCCAAGACGCCCTTCCTTGATAGCCTGTACGAGAAGTACCCCCACACTACGCTCGGCGCTTCGGGCGAGGACGTGGGCCTTCCCGACGGCCAGATGGGCAACTCCGAGGTGGGTCACCTCAACATCGGTGCCGGCCGCATCGTGTTCCAGGAGCTTTCGCGCATCAATAACGCCATCAAGAACGGTTCCATCGCCAAGAACGAGGTTTTCGTCAAGGCTATGGACGACGTCAAGGCTGACGGCAAGACTCTCCACCTCATGGGCCTTATGAGCCCCGGCGGTGTTCATTCTCACATGAACCACGTCGAGGCTCTGGTCAAGATGGCTGCCGAGCACGGTGTCAAGACCGTTCGCGTCCACGCCTTCATGGATGGCCGCGACGTTGACCCGCAGTCCGGTGCCGGCTACATGAGCGAGTTCTGCGCCTTCCTGGCTAAGATCTCCGAGGAGACCGGTTGCGACGCTCGCGTCGCCACCGTTTCGGGCCGCTATTGGGCCATGGACCGCGACAACCGTTGGGAGCGCATCCAGCGTGCCTACGACGTCATGGTCAACGCGTCCGATGTCGATACCGACCCCGTTGCCGGTATCAAGGCCTACTACGAGAAGGATCCGCGCGGCGACGAGTTCGTCGACCCCTTCGCTGCCCACAACGAGGGTATCCACGAGGGCGACGCGGCCATCTTCTTCAACTTCCGTCCCGACCGCGCTCGTCAGATGACCCGCGTGTTCACGGACAAGGAGTTCGACGGCTTTGAGCGCGAGCAGATCAAGCTTTCGCACTTTGTGACGATGACTGAGTACGATCCGACGTTTGACGTCGAGGTCGCCTTCCCCAAGACGTTCCCCGAGAACGTCCTGGCCGACGTTATCGCCGCCAATGGCCTGAAGCAGCTGCACACCGCCGAGACCGAGAAGTACGCCCATGTGACGTTCTTCCTCAACGGCGGCATCGAGGAGCCCAAGGAGGGCGAGGAGCGCGTGCTCGTCGCTTCCCCCAAGGTCGCTACCTACGATCTGCAGCCCGAGATGAGCGCTCCCGAGGTTACCGAGAAGCTCGTCGCCGCCATCAACGAGGATCGCGCTGATTTCTACATCGTGAACTTCGCGAACTGCGACATGGTTGGTCACACCGGTGTCTTCGACGCCGCCGTTAAGGCCGTCGAGGCTGTTGACGATGCCCTGTCCAAGGTTGTCCCGGCGATTCTCGCTAAGGGCGGCTTTGCGCTGATTACCGCCGATCACGGCAACGCCGATCACATGTTTGACGTTGCTTCCGACGGTTCCAAGCATCCGTTTACGGCTCACACCACCAACCGCGTGCCGTTCATCATCGTTGATGAGAAGGCTCAGCTCACCGGTATCGAGGACGGTCGTCTCTCCGATATCGCCCCGACTATGCTCACCATGGCTGGTCTGGAGCCTTCCGCCGAGATGACGGGCCGTGTGCTCGCCACCGAGGCCTAATAGAAAACAAATACCGTTTTCTAGCAAGGGGGTTGTCCACAATTGGACAACCCCCTTTTGGTATTTCTGCCATTTCTACCTCGTTCCCGAGCGGCAGGTAGGGGAGAGCGGGGGATTGTGGTACAGTACTGGAGTTTGAATTGTTCTATTAAGGAGCTTATCTATGGGTCCGTTCCAGATTCTTCTGTTTGTCGTTTGGGCTATCTCTGCCGTGGCGTTGACGATTCTCGTCCTGATGCATTCCGGTAAGGGCACCGGCGTTTCGGATATGATTGCTAGCTCGCTGTATAACTCCAGCTCTGCCACGGGCGTTATGGAGCAGAACCTTGACCGCCTGACCGTCATCATGGCTGTCGTGTTTGCCGTGTGCGTCGTGCTGTGCATGTTCTTCTTCCCGCAGGGCATCGTGGGCTACTAATCACGAGCCGCATAAGTACTTGTAAAGGGTTCCGTAAGTGCGGGACCCTTTTTGTTTACATATTTGTAACAGAGTCAAAATATCACCACATACTGCGCCCAACTAAAGAAATTCTCGACCGTTAACCGGAATTAGCCCCAAATCGTGCATAAAATGCGCTACTGTATTGCAAAACGTTGGTCCGTTGTGCATAACCAGCCATAGCAGCGGGCGGCGTTTTGATGGTTCGGATCGGATTGTCTCGACATATGTCCGACTGAACATTTCTTTGTCCTATCTCATAAGGAGGATGGCATGGCTGATTCTATGTTCCACCAGCCCGTTATGGGTCGTCGCGCCTTTGTTGGCGGCACCCTCGCTGCGAGCTCCATGGCTTTTCTTGCCGCATGCGGCAAGAAGGGCGGCGACACTTCCGGTTCTGAGTCCGGTTCGACGCTGAACTTCTACATCAACAACCCGGTCTGCATCGACCCCTACAATGTCCAGGAGGACCAGGGCACTCAGGTCGAGTACCAGCTCTTTGACGCTCTGACCTCTTATGACGCCGAGAAGGGCGAGATCGTTCCGCTGGCTTGCGAGTCCTTTGAGGCCAACGACGACGCCACCGAGTTCACCTTCAAGATCAAGAAGGCCAAGTTCCACAACGGTGACGACGTTACCTCCAAGTCGTTCAAGCTCGGTTGGGAGCGTCTGGTCAACACCAAGTCGGCCATCGCTACCGAGTATGGCCCGTCCGAGGTTTCCTATCACGTTTCCATGGTCGAGGGCTATGACGATCTGCTTGCCGGTAACGCTACTGAGCTCAGCGGTGTTACCTGTCCCGACGATGAGACCCTCGTCGTCAAGCTGTCTTCCGCTTACGCCGACTTCCCCTTCGTCGCCTCTCACCCGGCTCTGGCCCCGGTTCCCGAGTGCGCCGAGTCCGATGCCAAGAGCTTCTATCTTGCGCCGGTCGGTAACGGCCCGTTCATGATGGACGGCAAGTGGGAGGATGGTCAGGAGATCAACCTCAAGAAGTTCGACGATTACTATGGCGACAAGGCCAAGATCGATGGCATCCACTTCCAGGTCATCAAGGACATGGAGACCGCTTACAAGGAGTTCCAGGCCGGTAACCTCGATGTCTGCGACGTTCCCGTTGCTCAGATCGATGCCGCCAAGAAGGATCGCGGCGTGTCCAAGGACGGCTACACCATGGGTGACGGCGAGCGCATGCTGCTCGGCTCCGAGCCTTCCACCTACTACCTGACCTGCAACAACACGGCCGAGCCGTTCAACAACGCCGACCTGCGCAGGGGCATCTCCCTGGCCATTAACCGTGAGGCCATCTGCAAGACCATCTTCAAGGGTACCCGTACCCCCGCCGACGGCATTGTTCCTCCGGGCATCGATGGCTACAAGGAGGGCGCATGGGAGTTCTGCGCCTACGACGTCGACAAGGCTAACGAGTACCTCGACAAGGTTGCTCCCGCTGACGCCAACGGCGATCGTGGCATTAACGTGCAGCTGTCCTACAACCAGGACGGTGGCCACAAGGAGATCATGGAGTCCATCATCGGTGACCTTGCCAAGGTGGGCGTTAACGCTACTTCCGATACCCCCGAGTGGTCTGCCCTGCTCAAGCAGTATCAGGACTTCGACTATGAGTTCGGTCGTTTGGGCTGGATTGCCGACTACCCGATCATGGACAACTTCCTGTATCCGCTGTTCCACTCCGACTCCCTCGGTGGCGACAACCGCTCCGGTTACAACAACCCCGAGTTCGACGCCAAGGTCAACGAGGCTCGCACCACGGTTGACGACGAAGAGCGCGTCGCTAAGATGCAGGAGGCCGACGCTATGGTCGCTGCCGACTGCCCGGTCATCCCAGTGATGTTCTACACGCACACCATCGTCGGCTCCGATCGCATCAAGCACCTCTATGTCGATCCGCAGAAGCACGCCGAGCTGGGTACCGCTGAGCTCGCCTAAGAGTTTGCAGCTTCCGTGAGGGTCAAGTATTTACGTAGACCTCATGAGAAACATACAGTTCTCCCTAACCTGGGGTAAACTGGCTGATGGTAATTTTGGGATGCCGGTCTGGCGATCGGCATCCCATTTAGGTTAATCCCTAGATAGGGGAGTGGTATGGGTAAGTACATCGTTAAACGTGTGCTTCAGTTCATCCCGGTATTTTTGGGCGTTACGCTGATTCTGTTCGCCCTCCAGAATATCGTGCCGGGAGATCCGATCAAGCTGATCGGTGGAGACAAGGCTCTGTCCCCCGAGGTGGAGCTTCAGCTTCGCGTCCGCTATCACCTGGTCCAGTCGGACGAGGACGGCAACGCGATCCTTGACGAGAACGGCGACCCCGTTCAAACGTCGCTCGTGGACCGTTACTTGTATTACATGAACGGCCTGCTTCATGGCGATCTGGGCAATTCGTATCAGCGCAAGCTGCCGGTTACGGAAATCTTTGCCCAGAAGTATCCGTATACGGTCAAACTTGCCGCGTGCGCCATCGTGCTCGAGGCAATTATGGGTATCGGTGCGGGTATCATTTCGGCGGTAAAGCGTTATTCCTTCTGGGATATTTTGGTAACGCTCACCACGTCGATCCTCGTTGCGGTCCCGGCCTTCTGGCTCGGTATGTTGCTGCAGCTGTTCTTTGGCGTCATCCTCAAGGACGCCACGGGCGGTGCAATCTCCATGCCGATCTCGGGTGCCGGCGGTTCCAGCTCTCAGTATCAGGATTGGATGCACTATGTGCTTCCGACCATTACGCTGGCTTCGGTTTCGACCGCTTACGCTGCGCGCATCATGCGCTCGCAGCTGCTTGACGTCATGAACCAGGATTACATCCGTACGGCAAAGGCCAAGGGTCTCTCCAATCGCGCGATCATCATCAAGCATGCGCTTAAGAATGCACTCATCCCCGTCGTTACCTATATTGGTGTCGACTTTGGCGGCATGCTTTCGGGCGCCATCCTGACCGAGACGGTCTTCAACTGGCCCGGTATCGGCTATGAGGTCTATCGCGCCATTAGCATGCGTGACTGGCCCATCGTTATGGGCGGCGTTACGCTCATCGTCGTCGTCGTCATGGTGATTAACCTGCTCGTCGACATTAGCTATGCATTCCTCGACCCGCGAATCCGCCTTGGCGGTCCGTCGGATAAGGCCTAAGGGAGGTACGTCTCATGCAGGAAACTGATTCTCAGTCTCAGGAGCAGGCTACCGCCACCAAGGCCGCATCTGCTCCCGCCAAGTCCCGCACGCTGTGGGGCGACGCTTTTAAGCGTCTTCGCAAGAACAAGCTTGCCGTTATCGGTGTCTGCTGGATTATCATCGTCGTTGTGGTTGCCCTGACCGCAGATCTGTGGGCTAAGCCCTGGCTCGGTTCGCCGACGGCTTCCGACTCGACCACCATGGCTCAGACGTCGCTGCTGGCTCCGTGTGCCGAGCACCCGTTTGGCACCGACGCCCTAGGTCGTGACATTCTCGTCCGCGTTATCTACGGTGCACGTGTTTCGCTGTCCGTCGGCATTATGGCCACCGCGATCTCCACGCTGATCGGTCTGGTCATGGGTGCTCTGGCGGGTTTCTACGGCGGCATCTGGGATACGATCATCATGCGCTGTGCGGACATCTTCCTGGCGTTCCCGTACGTGCTGTTCGTCGTCGCCATGATCGCCGTTATCGGCCGTGGTCTTCAGAACGTCTTTATCGCCATCGGTATTCTCGGCTGGCCTTCGATTGCGCGCGTCTTCCGCTCTGCAATCTTGACGGTCAAGGAAAACGACTATGTTGACGCTGCGCGAGCGATGGGTGCATCTGACGCTCGTATCGTCGTGCGTCACATCTTCCCGAACTCCGTCGCCTCCATCGTGGTCTACGCGACCATGAACATTGGTGGCGCCATCCTGACCGAGTCCGCTTTGTCCTTCCTCGGCATGGGCGTTATTCCGCCTACGCCTTCGTGGGGCTCCATGATTCAGGACGGTCAGCAGTATCTTCTGACTGCTCCCTGGATGATGATCATGCCCGGTCTGGCAATTCTCTCGACGGTGCTCGCCTTCACCCTGCTGGGTGACGGTCTGCGCGACGCCCTCGACGTCAAGATGAAGGACGCATAAGGATGAAGAAGAACAAGAACTATGTGGACCTGAAGGACCAGCCGGTTCCCGAGGGCCAGCATCTGCTCGAGGTCGATGACCTTAAGATGTATTTCCACACCGAGGATGGCGTTGTTCGCGCTGTCGACGGTGTCTCCTACACGCTCGATCGCGGCGAGACCCTGGGCGTCGTCGGTGAGTCCGGCTCCGGTAAGTCCGTGACCGCCATGACCATCATGGGCCTCATCTCGATGCCTCCGGGAAAGATTGAGGGCGGCGACGTTCGCTATCGTGGTCGTTCTATCCTCGAGATGACCGAGGAAGAGATGCAGCACATTCGCGGTAACGATATCGCGATGATCTTCCAGGATCCTATGACCTCCTTGAACCCGGTCTATAAGATCGGCAAGCAGGTGGGTGAGGGCCTTCGTCTGCACCGTGGCTACTCCAAGCAGGAGGCGCTCAAGCGCGCCACCGAGCTTTTGGACCTCGTTGGCATTCCTGAGCCCGAGAAGCGCGTCAATGAGTATCCCCACCAGTTCTCTGGCGGTATGCGCCAGCGCGTTATGATTGCCATGGCCCTTGCCTGCGATCCCGATATTCTGATTGCCGACGAGCCCACGACGGCTCTGGACGTTACCATTCAGGCTCAGATTATCGAGCTCATGCAGGAGATGCAGGAGAAGAACGGCAACGCCATCATCATGATTACCCATGACCTGGGCGTCGTCGCCGATATGGCCGACAAGATCATGGTTATGTACGCCGGCCGTCCCGTCGAGTTCGGTACTGCTGAGGAAATCTTCTACGAGAGCCGTCACCCCTACACCTGGGGCCTTATCCGCTCCATCCCGGAGCAGGCCATCGAAGAGAAGAAGCCGCTTACGCCGATTCACGGCAACCCGCCTTCGCTCATGAACCTGCCTGAGGGCTGCGTGTTTTCGCCTCGTTGTCCCTATGCGACCGATAAGTGCCGCAAGCAGCGCCCCGAGCGCGTTGTCACCGAGTCTGGTCATTACTCTGCGTGCCACTACTCCGGTGACCCCGAGTTTCTCAAGAACGCTCCTGAGACGTACCGTACGCGCAAGGATTCCAAGAAGGGAGGCGAGGCGTAATGGCAGATACCAACGAGCGTACTCCGTTGCTGAAGGTCGAACACCTCTCTAAGGAGTTCCCCGCAGAGTCCGGCATGTTCGCCAAGCGTTTTTCCAAGCGTGTCGTCTCTGCTGTAAATGACATCTCTTTTGAGATTTATCCTGGCGAGACCTTTGGTCTGGTTGGTGAGTCTGGTTGCGGTAAGTCCACGACGGGTCGCACCATCATGCGCTTGACCAAGCCGACCGCCGGTAAGGTGTTCTTCCAGGGCAAAGATGTTGCCGAGATGAGCAAGCATGAGATCAAGGACATGCGTCGCGAGATGCAGTTTATCTTCCAGGATCCTTATGCTTCGCTGAACCCTCGTATGACCATTGGCGAGATCGTCTCCGAGCCCATGACCATTCACGGCGTGGGCACCAAGGAGGAGCGTATTGAGCGCGTCCGCGAGCTGCTGGACGTCGTCGGTCTGAACCCCGAGCACATCAACCGCTATCCGCACGAGTTCTCCGGCGGTCAGCGTCAGCGTGTCGGCATTGCCCGCGCGTTCGCTCTGAAGCCCAAGCTGATCATCTGCGACGAGCCTGTCTCTGCACTTGACGTTTCCATTCAGGCCCAGGTTTTGAACCTGCTGAAGGAGCTTCAGGATAAGTTCGGTACTGCTTATCTCTTCATTGCTCACGACCTCTCCGTCGTGCAGCACATCTCCGATCGCGTTGCCGTTATGTACCTGGGTAAGATGGTCGAGGTTTCGGACTGGAAGACGCTCTACAGCGAGCCTCACCATCCGTACACGCAGTCGCTGCTGTCTGCCGTGCCGGTGCCCGATCCTGATATCCAGAAGACCCGCAAGCGCATCATCCTCGCCGGCGATCCGCCGTCACCGCTGGATCCGCCGACCGGCTGCCGTTTCCACACGCGCTGCCCGATCGCGCAGGGTATCTGCTCCGAGAAGCTTCCCGAGTTTAAGGAAGTTGCCCCGGGCCACTGCTGTGCCTGCCACTTCGCGGAGCCGTTCCCGATCAAGGAATCGCACATCGACCTGTAGTCGGTTGTTTGTCCGGGCCCGTGCTGGACTTAATTTTCAGAACGTCCTCGACCATGGAAACCCCCTTATCCTGCTCCTTCGGAGCCGCGGATAAGGGGGTTTCCTGGTCTGCGGAATGTTCTGAAAACTAAGTCCAGCGCGGGCCCTGCGGCAACGCGGCAGGGAGGGGTGCGATTCCTTGATCGCTCACTTAATCTAATAGGAAAGTTAGTGAGGCCGGAGCTTTAGCTCCGGCCTCTTTATATAAGGGCTCGGCTTTGCCGAGCCACCAAATTTACATCAGCCCCCAGAACATGTTTGAGAACGGTGCCTGGAGTACGTTCCCCTAGGGCCGGAATGAGGTCGCTTTCCAACGCATTCCGCAGGGGGCGGCATTATTTTGTAGCGCGAAGCGCGGAGCAAAATAATGCCGCATGCCCGAGGACGCGTTGGAAAGCGACCTCATTCCGGCCCGAACAGGTCCGTCTACCAGCGCATTTACAAACTCGTAAACTTTTTTGAAAAAAGTGCTTGCACAGTTCTCGAATCATAGGTTATTATCTTCCTCGTTGAACGCGCGGGTCCAACAAAACGAACCGCAAATCAACAACATAGCATGTCGGAGTGGCGGAATTGGCAGACGCGCTAGCTTGAGGTGCTAGTGACCGCTTTTTGGTCATGCGGGTTCAAGTCCCGCCTCCGACACCATCGCATTTGAGAAGCCTCTTCGGAGGCTTTTTTGTTACCGATAGACGGTGGGGTCCACGATGGAAACGCTTGAACGCAACGAGTGGGCAGACGTTGCCCAACTAGTCGAGATCACGAGCGATGCTGTCATCATCTGCGAGCTCGACGGAACCATTCTGCATGTGAATAATCGCTTACTTGGTTTGATGTGCGAGGAACGCGCCGACGTCATCGGTGGAGATGTTAAAGACGTCCTGTACTCGTCCGCTTTTGAACGTGCGACGGAACATCGTCTGCCATTTGAAACTGATGGCTCCGAGAACGAACTGATGCTCAAGCTGAGTGACGGCTCCTTTATCCCCGTCTTGGTTCGTGCGGGCTCCGTAACGCCTCCACGCATCTTTGGGCGCCGCGCGCCACGTGTCTTGGTGGCGCTCCATAGCATCGAAGAACAGTATTCGCACGACCGACAGCTCAAACGTGCGCTATCGGAGCTTAGGGTGGCGAATAAACGCCTTTCGGGCACCCTTTCGGTCATTATGAGTACCGTGGGCTCCGATGAGCTCCCCAGCTTGCTCGATACCGTTTTGAATCAGCTCGTTGGAACGCTCGATGCCTCCGGTGCGGCTATCTATTTTTCCGAGAGCGGCGGCTTTAAGCTCCGCGGTGTTTCTAAGGAGCTTGAGGACAGCTATCTGCCCGAGTTTATGCCGTACGGCGCGGGCATTCCGACCTACGTGCTTCGCGAGTCGCGTGCCTGTCGCCTATCGATTCAGCAGGACCTTGAGGGCGACCGGGTTGCTTCGGGCATGTTCATGGATTTGGACAATCGTTCCAAGCATTTGCTGCGCGTGCAGGATATGCCCCCGTATCGCAGCGAGATCTGTCTTCCCGTGTTTTACGGCACGCAGGTCCTTGGTGTGTTGGAGGTGGGCTGGAAGCGTCCGCAGGCTCCGCTTGCCTATGACGTGAACGTGCTCGAGGTTATTTGCGACTACCTGTCCATCCAGCTTGTAGGCATGGCGTCGAGCTTACGTTCGCGCCGCACGGCGGAGCTCGGCCGCTCACTCAATTTGCTGCGCGACGAACTGTTTACCTATCTCGATGATCCCGTTGCCGCTTCGCGAGCGGTGTCGACGGAAATCTGCACGGTGCTCAATTGTCATTTCTGCCCCGTGGAATATGACGCGAGTCTTGACACCTATGTCATCGATTTTGAGGGCGGCAGTCGCGTGGCGTTGCCGGGAGACCCTGAGTCGCTCTTCTTTTCCACCACCGCACCGGCTGCGCGTTTGGGGGTTGCTTCCGATGGTTTTGGGCAGTCGGTGCTGGGCGGTGCGAGTGCTGATGATCTTAAGCATGTGCGCTTGACCCGCGTCGACGAATCGATGCCTATGGGCGGATGGTTGAGGGCTCATGGCCTGCCGTGCCAGGGCCTCTATGTCGATTCCGGCTTCGAGGCGGGACGCGTTCGCTCGGAGGGCGGCGGTCAGCGGAACAACGATGCAATCGTTCCCGACGACGTTGCCAAGGGGCCGACGAGGCGCGCTTTGCTGCTCCGTGATGGCAGCCAAGAACCAATTGACGACCTTGAATACGACTACCTGGTGCATCTGGCGCATGACTTTGAGCTGATCTATGAAGGCGAATCTCAAAAGCGCGAGGAGCGTCATATCGCTCAGACGCTTCAGATTGGCATGAGAAATTCGCTTGGTGACGTTCCGGGCATTGCAACCGATTCGGTATACCTATCGGCAACGAATTCTGCGTTGGTCGGCGGTGACTTCTATACGCTTGTCCGACTTCCCGACGATTGCGCCGTTATGATTTTGGGCGATGTATCCGGCAAGGGAATCGAGGCGGCGTCGATGTCGGCTCTCGTCAAGACAGCGCTGACGGCCTATGCCTGGGAAGGCGCGGGCCCTGCTCGCATGGCACGTTCCCTCAACAGCATGCTTATGGGGTTCTCGAGGGTCGAGACGTTCGTGACGGCGTTTATCGCCAAAATCGATCTTAAGGCGGGTCGCGCTACTTATTGTTCGGCAGGCCATCCTCCCACCATGGTCATCAGGCCCGAGTCGATGCCGCTTGGCGGCGACGAGGCTCGTGGGGGAGAGGTCGAGCTCCTTGGATGCCAGTCGGGCGTGATCGGCGCATTCGAAAGCATGGTGTACGAGACGGGCACCTTTACGTTCGCTCCTGGTGACATGCTCTTTATGTACACCGATGGAACGATTGAGGCGCGCGACCGTACGGGGGCGTTCTTTGGCGAACAACGTTTACGCGACCTTTTGCTATCGGTTTCGGGCGAGGGCGTATCGGGTATCTGTGGCAAGGTCTTGCGAGAACTCGATCGCTTTACCGAGTCGGCGCTGGACGACGATATCGCACTGGTGTCCCTTGAGTTTTTGCGCGGCAGGTCCTAAACAGCGGCGCTGGGCGGGCCGAATCCGCGCGGTTGCGGAAACGCATGCATCGAATAAGCTCTTTTGGGGAACCATGGTCGTATGAATGAGTGGAATGACATAGCGGTTTTGACGCCACCGGGCGATATCGACATCGCCTCGGTGTCCGCGCTGCGCCGACGGTTAGATGCTTTGATCGACCGCGGCGTGCGTCGCGTCGTCATAAATTGTCAAACGGTTGGTTTTATCGACTCGACAGGTTTGGCGTTCCTGCTTACGCGTGCCCGTGAGCTCATGAGGCGAGAGGGCCTGCTTTCGCTTGTCAATGCGTCCGACGAGGTCGTTCGCTTTTTGGAGATCGCCCGGCTCGTCGATATTCTTCATGTTGCGGGCCCGGCGCGGGAGTCGATCCCCGCCATTCCGGTAGGGGAGCTGCCGCGCTGGAGCAAGAGCGTCGAGGTACGTCAGGGTATCGAGAATCTCCCATACTATCGGCATCGCATTGCCGAGCTTCTTGAGTCGCTTCCGTTGCGCCGCGACGAGCGCTACGACGTCGCATTGGCATCGGGCGAGGCGCTGGGCAACGCGTATGACCATGCGGGCGGCATCGGGTGCATCCTGACGGTTCAGGCCTATGGCGATCGAGTGGTGATTGAGGTCGTTGACCGCGGGGCGGGCTATTCGATCGACGGCTTGAGCGAGCCGGTTTCGACTGAGGAGCGTGGGCGTGGCATCAAACTCATGCGCATGCTGGTCGACAACGTGGAGGTTGCTCGACGCACGGACGGCGCCGGCACGCGTGTTCGGATGGTGAAGCTGTTTAGCGGAGCATTGGAATCGTGTGCCTAGTGCATCGTTTTGGCATGTTTACCTGTCAAGAGCATGTGCTGAACAACTTTTTTGAAAAAAGTACTTGCGTCTTTTGGGCAACTCGCGTAAATTAATAACCCGCAAGCGGACATGGCTCAGTTGGTAGAGCACAACCTTGCCAAGGTTGGGGTCGCGGGTTCGAGCCCCGTTGTCCGCTCCATTGCATTTTCGGACCGTCTCAAGCGGTCCTTTTTCGGCGAAGTGGCCAAGTGGTAAGGCAGAGGCCTGCAAAGCCTTTACCCCCGGTTCGAATCCGGGCTTCGCCTCCAGGCAACATCCGGGCGCTCCGGCGCCCGTTTTGTTTTACATATGCGGACATGGCTCAGTTGGTAGAGCACAACCTTGCCAAGGTTGGGGTCGCGGGTTCGAGCCCCGTTGTCCGCTCCAAACGCAACGGCCCGACTACCAAGGTAGCCGGGCTTTTTCGTACCCATTGCATGGGCTCGAACCCGAGAGGGAGCGAGCGTTAAGCAAACGCGGAGCGTTTGTAGCGAGCTGGCGAGGGCGCCGGCAGGCGGCCGAAGCCGGTGCGTATTTGCGAAGCAAATGCGCAGATGCCCCGTTGTCCGCTCCAACTATGTTACGCGGTTCTAACGAACCGCGTTTTTTGTTGACGCTGCGCGAGCCCCGGGCACCCCATCTTGCCCCTCAATCGTCGGTCGCGTACATAAAGTACGTTTCCCTCCTCTTTCGCGGCAACCTGGGGCGCCCGGAGCCCGCTCGCTTTCGTGGCCAGGGAAGCGGGCCTTCCGTTCTTTTCACCTATTTTTTCAATCCGCCCCTTGGGCTCGAACCCGAGAGGGGGCGAGCTTTTTTTGGAGCGTGGGTGGGGCGTTGTTTGTCGCGAATGTCTGCCTTGGGCGTATCATCGTGGGCGTCTCGCAAAACCTCGTTGCAAGGGAGATGCGCCCCATGGCTACAGAAAAAACCTCTTCGCGCTCATGGATGTCCGATGCCGCGATCTATCAGATTTACCCGCGCTCGTTTAAGGATTCGACCGGTTCGGGTCTGGGCGATATCGCGGGCATTACCCAGCAGATGGATTACCTTGAGCGGCTGGGCATCGAGGCCATATGGCTGAGCCCGTTCTACCCATCGCCGCTTGTCGACGGCGGCTATGATGTGGCGGACTACTGCGATGTCGACCCGCGTCTTGGCTCGCTTGACGACTTCGATGACATGGTCGCTGCTGCACACGAGCGCGACATCAAGGTCATCGTCGACATCGTGCCCAACCACTCATCCGATCAGCACCCTTGGTTTAGAGCCGCTCTTGCCGCCGGCCCCGGATCGCCCGAGCGTGCCCGGTATATCTTCCGCGATGGTCGCGGCGAACATGGCGAGCTGCCTCCCACCAATTGGAATGCTAACTTTGGCGGCCCCGCCTGGACGCGTGTTGAGGACGGTCAGTGGTATCTGCATATGTTTACGCCCGAGCAGCCCGACTTTGACTGGTCATGCCCCGAGGTTCACGCGTTCTTCTGCGACGTCCTTGCGTTTTGGAGCGATCGGGGCGTCGATGGCTTCCGTATCGATGTAGCTCACGGCCTCGCCAAGGACCTCGACCGCGATGATCTCGACCGGTGGCATCTCGCCGAGGGCGATGACATGGTTGACGACGGCACCCATCCGCTGTGGGACCGCGACGAGGTTCACGAGATCTATCGCGAGTGGCGCCGCGTGTTCGACCGTTATGATCCGCCGCGCAGTGCCGTTGCCGAGGCGTGGGTGCTGCCCGAGCGTCAGTATCTCTACGCGCGCCCCAGTGAGCTCGGCCAGACGTTCAACTTTGAGTTCGCCAAGGCCACTTGGACCTATGACGACATGCACGCCGCAATCGAGGAGGGCCTAAAGGCGGCAGTCGAATCCGATTCCGCTTCGACCTGGGTGCTTTCCAACCATGACGTGCCGCGCGTGGCGACGCGCTATGCCCTGCCGCAGATCAAGGCGACGCGCTACCACCAGATTGCACTCGACTGGCTCTTGCGCGACGGGTCGTCTTATGACGAGAACCGTGAGCTTGGCGAGCGCCGCGCACGGGCGGCCCTTTTGCTTGAGCTGGCGCTTCCGGGGTCGGCATACGTGTACCAGGGTGAGGAGCTTGGCCTTTTTGAGGTGGCGGATATCCCGTGGGCCGCGCTCGAAGATCCCAATGCGACCAATACGCACGGATCGAAACGCGAGAAGGGGCGCGACGGCTGCCGAGTTCCCCTGCCGTGGGTGTCGGCGGACGATCCCGCGCAGGGCGGATCGTTCGGGTTTTCGCCGGCAGGCGCCGATGCGGCACCTCATCTGCCGCAGCCTGCGTGGTTTTCCGGCTACGCTGTCGATAGGGAAGAGGCGGACCCGGCATCGATGCTTGCACTCTATCGTGACGCCCTTAGGCTGCGGCGCAAGTTGCGCGGGTGTGCCAACGATCTCGCATGGCTCGATCTTGACGGACACACCGGTCTTGCGGATGGTGCCGAGGGTGCCGAGGGCGGCGTCATCGCCTATCGCCGTGACAATGGCTGGGCATGCGTGACGAATTTCGGCGCAGCGCCCGTGGAACTGCCGGCGGGCAAGGTCCTGCTCACTTCATCGCCGCTCGCAGACGGTAAGCTCGCACAGGACAGCTCTGCCTGGATTTTGCTCGGCGAGATGTAGAGGGTACCTCATGTGAGTCTGCGTTTGTCCGCGCCTTTCGTGGCGACTGATGCCTTCGCGAGGGCACCGCAAAACTTTTCAAAAAAAGTTCTTGCATAGGATGCGGGCATCACGTAAGATTAATCCTCGTAAGCGGACATGGCTCAGTTGGTAGAGCACAACCTTGCCAAGGTTGGGGTCGCGGGTTCGAGCCCCGTTGTCCGCTCCATTTGGGCGTTTAGCTCAGGGGGAGAGCGCTTCCCTGACACGGAAGAGGTCAGAAGTTCAAATCTTCTAACGCCCACCAAATGTTCGCAGCTCAGAGGCTATGTCTCTGGGCTGTTTTTGTATCTGTCCAACTGATGTCCAAACAGCTGTCCAAATTCGGCGGGATTCACCGGACGATATGGAATGTCAAGTTATGCATGGACTTGAGTATCGGCACCTTGAGGTGCCGATATAATGCCACCAATATTCCATAATCATCTAACCATTATTCGGTTCATGTGATTCGGGAGCCGGACTCTTCAGTTTCTGGTCGTAGGGTAGAATTGTTTGCATGATGGATGATGCTAAGAAACTCACAGCTTGGGGTATGGATGACGGCGTGCATGATGCGCTATCCCTTAAGCCCATAACGACTCCTGAGCAGCAGATCGATCTGCTCAAGGGCAAGGGCGTCACGTTTGAGCGCTGTGCGGAGGAGCGCGCGCTCGATATCCTTTCGAGTGCTGAGACCTACCTACACCTCTCCGCCTACCGGGTGCTTTTCCAGCGCCATGAGGACGGCTTCGACGCTGGGAAGTTCGTGAGCCTCGACTTCGGGGACCTCTTGGACGTGAGTTCTCTTGACGACGTCCTACGCGAGACGTTTCGCCTCATGGCGAAAGACGTCGAGCGCGCGGTCAGGGCATGGCTCGTGTCCGAGGCCGCCGGGCGCGGGGAGGACGGCTATGGCGTCGTCGCCGACTTCGTGTCCTCCCTGCCGCGCGGCTTTCGCGAGGGGCTGAGACGCGACCTCGTATCGCGGTCCCAGGCGGACGAGTACGCTGGGTCGCTGATCGACCACTACCGGGATGCCATGCCCGTATGGGTGCTGTTGGAAGTGGCACCGTTCGGGACGCTGCTCGCCTTTTACCTCTTCTGCGTTGAGCGCTGGGAGGAGGTGGGTAGGCGGGAGATTCACTACGCTCTCAAGGACGTGAAGGCCGTCCGCAACTGCGCGAGCCATGCGGGCTGCCTATGCAACGGCTTCGTGCCCGAGCGCGAGACGAGGCACGCAACCTCGGGAGTCGCGCTCGAGTGGCTGAACGCCCACGGCATCCGCAACAGCAAGGGCCGTCGAGCCAGACTGCGCAACCGTCGCACGCAACAGCTCGTGACCACCGTGGCGCTGCATGACATGCTTGTGGGCAAGCGCGCCGCCCCGGCAGCGCTTGACGCGGTCGCTGGCCTCCGTCCCCTAATGGACGACGCGATCGCGCGCTATGGGACGCAGAACCCCCTCGTGTCCCACCTTGCGTTTCTTGCGAGGGTTCTTGACGTGGCACGAGGCTGATGCCATGATGTACGCAGATGCAAAAACCTTTGAGGTTTTGTAAGGGCCGGTCCTCTCGGGGACTGGCCCTAGTTGTTTATGGGGCCTGAATTGATGCTGGATGCCATACGGTGACAAGGAGAACAACCGGTGGGTGATGTGATGAACGGCGAGGAGCTCAACGGTGTAGTCGCGTCAGTCAGGAAACTCTCCCATTCTGACCTTCCTGCACTGCTCTCCCTCTGCCTCGGCAACCCGCAATACTACGCATTCCTCGACGAGGAGCCGACGCTGGACGCGCTCGCCGCCGAGATGGTCGAGCTGCCTCCCGGCTGCTCCCCAGATCAAAAGTCCTATCTTGGCTTCTTCGATGCCGGCGGGAATCTCATCGCCGTACTCGGCCTCGTCCGGGGCTATCCAGCGGAGGGGTGTGCCTTCATCGGGTTCTTCATGGTCGACGCCTCTCGGCAGGGGACAGGTGTCGGGAGCCTGCTCATCTCACAGTTGCTCAACCGCCTCCGCTGCGAGGGCGTTTCTCGTGTGCGCCTCGCCTACGTCGAGGGGAACGAGCAGTCCCGCCGCTTCTGGGAGAAGTGCGGCTTCGTCGAGGTGGATGCACCAATTGGCCAAGGTGAATATAGGGTCGTACCTATGGAGTACCGGCTGACGTAGCCTATGTGACCTGAGTTCTCTGCATATGAGGCACGAAGCTCAGCGAAGAATCGGGACGAAAGAACTGGAGATCAAAGGCGCGATCGGACACCTTCTCAGCCTGCCACGGTGGTGACGGAGGCTGCCATGAGGAAGGTGCTGCGAGCGCCTATGACAGGAGAATCTTCTCGATAGATGTTGACGCCTGATACCTAGCGTCGTATAGTGTGTGTAGCACAGTATACGACGAAGGAAGGTGTGCGGATGGAGGCCCAGATGAAGCGCGGTTTCCTGGAGGCCTGCGTGCTCGCGGCCGTCTCCGGCGAGGAGTCCTACGGCTACCAGATCGTGAAGGACGTGCCGGCGAGCATGGGGCTCACGGAGTCGACGCTCTACCCGCTGCTCAAGCGCCTGGAGAAGGCCGGATACATCACGGCGCGCTCCGCCGAGCACAACGGGCGGCTGCGCCGGTACTACCGCATCACGGACGCCGGGCGTGCGCGCATCGAGGAGTTCCTGGCCGAGTGGCCGTCCGTACGGGAGATCTACACATATGTTGAGGAGGCGCACTATGACGCGCGATGAGTTCCTGGGCCGGCTGGGCGAGCTGCTCGCCTGCCTGCCGGCCGAGCAGGTGGAGGAGACCAAGGCGTTCTACGCGGAGGCCATTGCCGACCGCATGGAGGACGGCATGAGCGAGGAGGAGGCCGTGGCCGCCATGGGCACCCCCGGCGAGGTTGCCGAGGCCACGCTCGACGACTTGCCCGCCGTGCCGCGCGCGATCGCGAGGACGCGCCGGCGCAGCACCGCGCTGCTGTGGGTGCTCGCCATCGTGGGGTCGCCGGTGTGGGCGCCGCTGCTCGTCGCCTTCGCCGCCGTGGCTCTCAGCGTCTACGTCTGCATCTGGGTGCTGGCATTCTGCGTGTGGGTCATCGCCGTGGCGCTCGGCGCCGTGGGCGCGGCGGCGCTCGCGCTCGCGGCGGCGGGCGTGACCGTCGGCCACGTGCCCTATGTGCTCGCGATGCTGGGCTGCGGCCTTGCCTTTATCGGGGCGGCACTCCTCGTGGGCGCGGGGGCCTGGGCGGCCTCCAAGCAGATTGCGCGCCTCTCGGCGCTCTGGGCGAGGAAGGCCGCCTCGCCCTTCTGGAAGGTCAAGGGCGAGAAGGACGACACTGCCGCGCACCTCGCGGCGTAGAAAGGAGCGAGTACCATGACCAGCGCGAAGAAGATCTACCTCGCCGTGGCGGGCGGGCTCGTTGCCGCGGGCGTCGTCCTCGCGGGCATCGGCTTTATCGCCTCGGGCTTCGACCCGGCCGTATTCACGACCCAAATCGACATGCGCGACGACACCGTCGTCCTCGGCGGCGTCGAGGTGGGCGACCCCGAGGGCATCCCGTTCATCGGCCAGCTCGCAGATTTGGGCGAGGTCGACACTTCCGGCACCACCGCGTCCGAGTCCCCTGCTGCCCCGGGGGCACCCACCGCTCCCTAGGCATAGCGCGCCCGGACGCCCCGTCCGTCGGGCTGTTCAAGCCTGTGGAACCCGAACCTCAACCTCAACCCAACCGGCCTCAAGCCTGCGTCGATTCGCTCCCCGCCCTACGCGGGGCCCGTGACGCATACCCAAAATCCGTCCGAGGAGAAAGGAACGCAATGACGACAGCCATGCCCCTCCGCCTTTACGGGGTCCCGGTGGACGTATAGACGTTGAGGGTCATGGCCGCATTTGCGTGACCGAGAAGATAGGAGACGGTCTTCACGTTCACCCCTTGGGAGATAAGGCGCGTGGCGAACGTGTCGCGGAGGTCGTGGAACGTGGCTCGCTTTCCGGCAACCCCGATGAGGTTCATCGCCTTGGCGAGCGACGTGAAGTCTTTCGTGATGCGGTCGGGCGTGTAGAACGAATCTCCGTCTCCGAGGACATAGCGGTCCTCTCGCGCGCTTACCCCGAGAGAGCTCCTGAGGGAGCGCAGAGTATCGGCGAGCCCCTTCTCGAGGACGGCCTCCCGTTCGCCCGCCTCGGTCTTCGTGCCCTTGAGATAGGGCCTGCCATTCGACACCCCGACGGCGCGACCGACTCTGATTCTGTTGGCGACGAGGTCAACGTCGCCCCACCTGAGGCCAGCGACCTCCTCCCTTCTGAGCCCGGCGAGCAGCCCGAGGCGCGCCGCAACGCTCTGCTTGGTCGTGGGGGACGCGTCCAGGACGGATAAAAGCATCGAACGGCTCCTCTCGTCGAGCGCGTTCGGACGAGGCTTCCGACGCTTCGGCGGCTTGGTCGCCTTGTTGAAGGGGCTGCGATGGATATGGCCCATCTCGCAGGCGTAGTCCATAACCTGCTTGAAGAAGCGATGGTCCTTTGCAACGGTGTCGACGACGAGGCCGTCCGCGAGCGGGGCCACCTGCACGTCCATGACGTTCTCCGGCGCTATCTCTTCGATTGAGTAACCCTCGAGATAGCGTGCGAGATGCTTGATGGAACTGCGGTAGTTGGTTGCGGTGCTCGCCTCTATCTGCTGGGAGCGCTCGAGCTCGTCAGCGTAATCCAACATGTACGCAATGAGCTCGCAACTTGAGGCGCCGTCGCCGTCCTGCTCGATCAGCTCCCTTCTGATGTCCTCCATGATGAGGGTCGCGGCTCGGCGAGAGGTCGCTTCGAACGATCTGGTTACGATGCTCGAGCCGTTTCTGTCGGTCCGGCAGAAGCGTGCCTGCCAGTGCCCCTTGCTTCGCTCGCGCAGGCTTCCTTTCGAGTAAGTTGCCACTGAGACCAGCTTCCGAATGTCTGTCCAAATGAATGATGTCTGCTGTCCAAACGCTGTCCAAAATAGGTTTGGACTCACCGTAACGGACGGCCTGTCTGGAATCATAGGGAATCAGAAAAGCCGAGATAGACGGACCAATCGGACGCTCTGGATGCATGAAGTGTGAAGATTGACTCACTGGGAAACGCCTGTTGGCGGAGCGGCAGGGCGCTGACACGGAAGAGGTCAGAAGTTCAAATCTTCTAACGCCCACCAAATGTTCGCAGCCTAGAGGCTTTGCCTCTAGGCTGTTTTGTTTAAAGGCTTTAGCCTGTGCGGGGCGCGCAGCGCGCCGCATCAGAAACCACCCGCTATGCGGGTGGGGACAACCGGCTTTACAAAGCCGCCCCCTCGCCGGACACTTGCGATTGTTCAGGCCGCA
>NZ_JBBNLO010000017.1:0-53509 GCF_040092405.1 Collinsella sp. CLA-ER-H2 | reverse complement strand
CGCAGCCGTGATAGACGCCTTCTCCCGCAAGGTCGTGGGCTGGTCGATGTCCGAGCGCATCACCGAGAAGGTCGCGATCGACGCGATGGAGCAGGCGGTCGGCAGGGAGGGTCCGCCAGATGACGGCAGCCTCGTCTTCCATGACGATCAGGGCGCGCAGTACACCTCCCGTTCCTTCCAGCGGTGTCTGGACTCGCATGGCATAGTCCAGTCGGTATCAAGGCCCGGCACGCCGCTGGACAACGCGGTGGCCGAGTCGTTCTTCAAGACGCTGAAAAGGGAATTGGTGAAAGAGAGGAGCTATGGGACGAGGGACGAGGCCAAGCAGGACATCTTCAAGTACATAGAGCTCTATTACAATAGGGTGCGCATGCATTCCACCCTGGGCTACATGTCTCCAGTGGAATACGAGCGGCAATACGCTTGAGGATCCTTAAAAGAAAGTCCAGTTTATCCTTCCCACTCCATGGATACGCCTAGGCGCGGTCCAAGAAATCGTCCGCACCCCCTTTACCAGCTTATTTAGGAACTATTTCACCGCAACTCAGAGGAAGACGGTTAAAGAGCACTCAGGCTCGGGGTCCAGCCGATGGTGGGAGTCGCGCCGTCGAGGGTTTCGTTGATAGTGGCGGCCATGCCGGCGAGGAGGCTGTTCTCGCTTACGGTGAGCGCATCGTAGCCGCCGGCACGCATGAGCTCGCGGATCACCACGGCGCCGGCCAGAATCACGCCCGCGCGCTTGGGCTGCACGCCCGGCAACGCGGCAATGCCTGCAACATCCAACGCAGACATGCGCTCGATAGCGGCCGAAACCTGATCCAGCGAAAGCTCGCGCAGGTGCACAAAGCTCGAATCGTACGGTTCCAGCTCATGAACGAGCGCCACGGATGTGGAGACGGTGCCACCCACTGCGACCAAGCGTTCGGCGCGCTCAAAATTGCTCGGCAGGCCCTCAAAATAGGCAGCGAACTGCTCGCCCGCCCACGCGGCAGCGGCAGTAAGCTCGCCGCGTGCGGGCGGCAGTGCCGAGAAAAATCGCTCCGTCACACGGCGACAACCGATGTCCAGCGAACGCGTGCCCTCCAGCGCAAAGACCCCACGCTCCGGCGCATAGACGCCCGTCGCGAGCTCCGTGGATCCGCCGCCCGAATCGGCAACAATGATGCGCTCGCCGGCAAAGTCGTGCGCCACGCCAAAAAACGTCAGGCGCGCCTCGACCTCGCCCGGAATCACCTGCGGTTCGAGCCCCAGCTCACGCAGACCGTCCAGCAGCAGTGCGGCATTGGATGCATCGCGCGCGGCGCTCGTGCATGTGGTGCAAATGCACGCGGCCCCAAAGGCACGCGCCTCGTCCACAAACATGCGGCATGCAGCGAGCACGCGCTCGACCGCCGCCTCGCAAAAGCGACCCGTCGCGTCCACACCCTCGCCCAGGTCGGTAATCTCGGTATGCTTGGACGATTCCACGATCGCCCCGCCCTCGACCTGCGCCAGCACCAGTCGCGACGACACCGTTCCCAGATCGATCGCCGCCACCTTATATCGTTTGCAATCTGCCATTGCGGGCTCCCCTCCGGGCGCTATTTGCCGTTGGACACGACCGTCTGGCCCTCGACACCGTTAAACCCAAACAGCATGTCGAGCGCCTGGATGTACCACGGGGCGTCCTTACCGACTTCTTCGATTTCCTTGGCAACTTCGCTGGCCTTCTTGGCGTTCGACGACTTCTTGCTCGAAGACGAATCCGAATCGTCGTCCAGGCCCTGCACTTCAACCCTCTTCTCGCCGGGCATCACCAGGCCCAGATCCTCGGACGCCGCATCCTTAATGCCCTCCTCCGAGAGCAGTTTGTCGACGCTTTTTTGCAGCTCATCATTGTATTGCTGACGAATCTCGACCTGCTTGGCCAAGATATCGCTCGAACGCTTTGCCACGTACAGATCGCGCACGGGGAAATACAGGCTCACGAGCACCAGGGCAACGACAATGCCGATGAATAGCCCTCGCTGAGGACCGTGGGTAAAGTCGTAGATCGCCTTGACCACCGCGTTGTCGTTGGCGTAGTGCATAAAGTCCGAGCCCGAAAAACGGTTCGAAGGCCTGCTCGACCTATCGTGCGTTTGAGCCGACGAGCGCTGAGCATGCGACGAACGTGCCGGGCGCACTGGTCCATCTGTCGAAGTATTCACTTGAGCATTGGGGCGCGAGGTACTTGTCGGGCGCTGCATGGAGCGGTCGGCGCCGGCGTAGGCGGACCCACCGAGCTGCACCGTGCGCGCACGGCGAGGCGACGGCTCACGCGAACCGGCGGAATAGTACCTGTTGTCGTAAATCTGATCCATGTGCGCCTTGTGCGGTTGAGGTTTGTTTGCGCTAAGTATTCTAGTTATAGCACGAGCGCCCGCACCGCCTTCGCCAGCCTTTGCTCGACATAAAAAAGGCGCTGAGTCATATGGCCCAGCGCCCAATGGTGCTCAACAGCGCCCGGCTGGAGCAAGGCAAATCCGAGTCTTCCCCGCCCCCGCGACCTCCGCGTGCCTAGCGAATGTTGTAGAACGCGGCCTTGCCGGCGTAACGCGCGCTGCCCTCGAGCTCGTCCTCGATGCGGATGAGCTGGTTGTACTTGGCGATACGGTCGCTGCGGCACGGGGCGCCCGACTTGATCTGGCCGGCGTTGACGCCCACGACCAGGTCGGCGATCGTGGAGTCCTCGGTCTCGCCGGAACGGTGGCTCACGATGCAAGCGTAGCCGGCCTCCTTGGCGGTCTCGATGGCCTCGAGCGACTCGGTGAGCGTGCCGATCTGGTTGACCTTGACCAGGATCGCGTTGGCGGCACCCAGCTCGATGCCCTTCTTGAGGCGCTCGGTGTTGGTGACGAACAGGTCGTCGCCCACCAGCTGCACCTTGTTGCCAATGCGACGGGTGAGCTCAACCCAGCCGTCCCAGTCCTCCTCGGCCATGCCGTCCTCGATGGAGATGATGGGATAGGTGTCGACGAGCTTCTCCCAGTAATCAACCATCTGGGCACTCGTGTACTCCACGCCCTCGCCCTTGAGCTCGTACATGCCGGTCTCGGCGTTGTAGAACTCGGTCGAGGCCGGGTCCATGGCGTACATGAAGTCGATGCCGGGCTTAAAGCCGGCCTTCTCCACGGCCTTGGTGATGTACTCGAACGGCTCGGCATTGGTCTTAAGGTTGGGGGCAAAGCCGCCCTCGTCGCCCACGCCGCCGCCCAGGCCGGCCTCGTGCAGCACGCCCTTGAGGGTGTGGTAGACCTCGGCGCACCAACGCAGGCCCTCGGCAAAGCTCGGGGCGCCCACCGGCATGATCATGAACTCCTGGAAGTCGACGTTGTTGTCGGCATGCACGCCGCCGTTGAGAATGTTCATCATGGGCGTGGGCAGCAGATGGGCGTTGACGCCGCCCAGGTACTGGTACAGTGACAGGCCCGCCGACTCGGCAGCGGCGCGGGCGACGGCCAGCGACACGCCCAGGATGGCGTTGGCACCGAGCTTGGTCTTGTTGGGGGTACCGTCCGCGGCAATCAGCGCGGCATCGACGGCGCGCTGGTCGAAGGCGTCGAGGCCCACGACGGCGTTAGCGCACTCGTTGTTGACATGCTCGACGGCCTGCGAAACGCCCTTGCCCAGGTAGCGGCCCTTGTCGCCATCGCGCAGCTCGCAGGCCTCAAAGGCGCCGGTCGAAGCACCCGAAGGCACCATTGCGCGGCCAAAGCTGCCGTCCTCGAGCACGACCTCGACCTCGACGGTGGGATTGCCGCGACTGTCGAGCACCTCGCGACCGTAGACGTCCAAAATATCGCTCATGTTGTCTCCCTCTCACTTGGAAACGTAGTGGATGCAAGCGACCGGCTGACCGTGCACCATCGGTGCGTCTCCGTAAGTTAGCCATGTCGCACTTTTTGCATTATGCCCTAAGTTAGCCGAGGGATACACTTGATTTTCGAAAAATTTAGCGGGAACGATGAGGCGTGTCAGCCCGTCGTTCCAGCAGTCTTACTCCTCCGCCTTTGCGGCATCCCACAGGTCGTTGAGGCCGTGGGTCGAAAGCTCGGCAAGATCCACGTGAGCATCGGCCGCCATCTGCTCCATCGCGGCCCAGCGGCGGCGGAACTTTGCCGTGCTGGCGCGCAGGGCGCTCTCGGCGTCGATCCCCTCTTTGCGCGCGACGTTGACCAGGGCAAAGAGCAGATCGCCAAACTCCATTTCGCGCTCGGGCGTTCCGGGGGCCTCGGCCTCAAACTCGGCACGTTCCTCGGCGACCTCGTCCCACACGTCCTGGACCGTCTCCCACTCAAAGCCCACGGCAGCCGCCTTGCGCGACACCTTCTGAGCCTGCATCAGCGCCGGCAGATGCGTGGGCACGCCGTCGAGCAGGCCCTCGGGCGCAGCCTCGCCCGCCGCCACGGCCTTGTCCTTGGCAGCCCTCTCGGCAAGCTTGACCTCGTCCCAAATCTTGAGTACCTCGTCGGAGCTGTCGGCATCCACATCGCCAAACACGTGCGGATGACGGCGAATGAGCTTGGCGTCGATATCGCGCGCCACGTCGGCCAGCGTAAACTCGCCGGCATCCGCCGCAATTTGCGCATGCAGCACCACCTGCATGAGCACATCGCCCAGCTCCTCGCGCAGATGCGCCGCGTCGTCCGCCTCGATGCAATCGAGCGCCTCGTAGGCTTCCTCGATCATGTTCTTGCCAATGCTGCGGTGCGTCTGTTCGCGGTCCCACGGGCAGCCATCGGGCTGACGCAGACGCCAGATGGTCTGCACCAGATGCTGCAGCTCGGCCGACGCGTCGACCAGCGTGGACAGATCGCGCGAGCCCTCGGCATTTTGCTGAGCCATATGCTGCGCCATGGCTACTCCCCCTCCATGACCACGTGGCGGAACGCGCCGCCCTCGTAGATGCCGTAGCTGTGCGTACCGTCCTTGGGAATGCTCACGCTGCCGGGGTTGAAAAGCCACAGGCCCGGGTGCGCGGCGCTCTCCTCGTTGATCTTGATGTGCGTGTGACCGTAGACGAGCGCGGAGCCCTCGGGCAGCGCGGGCGCGTGGTCGACGCTGTTGTGCATGCCGGCGCCAAAGACATGGCCGTGCGTCAAGAACAGCTCACGGCCGGTTTCGTCAAACAGCGTGGCGTAGTCAGTCATGACGGGGAAGTCGAGGACCATCTGGTCGACCTCGGCGTCGCAGTTGCCGCGCACCGCGATGATGCGGTCGGCTAGGGCGTTGAGCAGCGGAATCACGCGCTTAGGAGCATAGTCGCGCGGCAGGTCGTTGCGCGGACCGTGGTAGAGCAGGTCGCCCAGCAGAACGATGCGGTCGGGCTGCTCGGACTCGATGGCGGTGACCAGGCGCTCGGTCCAGTATGCCGAGCCGTGGATGTCGGAGGCGACGAGGTATTTCATGGGGAGATCCTTTCGAATGGGGTTGATATGGCTAGACGCAGGATGTCGCCACCAGCCGCGTTATTCAAATCGCAGTGCCGCGCTCTGGGCCGCCTGCATCACGCGCTGGAGCGGCACATTACGCTCGCGAGCGAGACGGGCGCAGTCCTCGTACTCGGGCGCTGCACGCTCGCTGCCATCGGGCAGGGTTGCCACCTTAACGGCCACCTCGCCCCATGGCGTCGTCACCTGCTCAAAGCGGCGTGGCAGGCAGACGCGTTCCATGACCTGGCGACGAATGCCGTTGGTCGTGGTTTCCAAAAAGATGATCATCTGCAGACGGTCAATGTCCTCGCGGGCGCAGATTACCTGCAGCTGCCATCCGGGGCGGCCCTTTTTGCAATAGAGGGGCAGCCAGTGTACCTCGCGGGCGCCAGCCTCGCGCAGGCGTTCGGCGGCGTAGGCGAGCACCTCGGGCGATGCGTCGTCAATATCGCACTCCAGCTTGACGATGGTCTCGGGCGCATCGGTCTCGCGGGACAGCGGAGATGTACTTCCACGTTGCATACGGTCCGGATCCTTTCCGCACGGGCTCGTTTTATTCACCCAAACGCTAGCACATCGGACGTGGCACAGGCGTGACTTTCGTCCGTCGCCGTCCTCGCCCCCATCCAAACGTGTACGTCAGCCTCCAAACATGTCATTTTTTGTCGGTTTTGGAGGCTGACGTACACGTTTTGGAGCGAGCCGCACCCGATCAAAATTGCGCCCGCATTCCGTCCACCACAAAGTTCGCCGCACTCAACAATTTTGAACTTTCTACGCAGTTCATCGGCTAAAAATTACCCTCGGCATACTTACCCGCTGCACGATGTTACTCTAGTTGCATTTGGCTAACTAAGCGGCTGCCGAGGACCCCACCCGGCACCGTTACGGCATAGGAGGTTTCATGTTCGAGAAGCGGCTCTTCTCCCTGGTTCCGCAGGCAACGCCCTACATTATGGCAAGCGTCCTGTTTAAGTGGATCGCGCTCATGGCAAACATCACGGTGATGTGGATGCTTGCGCGCATCTTGGGCGGCATCGTCACGAACGGTCTTTCCGCCGCGCTCGCCGTCGATGCCCTCGCACAGGCGGCCTTGCCGCTCGCCGCCGCCATCATCGTGCGCGCCGCCTCCATCTACCTGGCCCAACGCGCCGGCGACAAGGCCGCGTTCGAGGCCGTCCGCCGCGTGCGCTCGCTCGTCTACGACAAGCTCACCGCACTCGGCCCCTCCTACACCGAAACCGTCCCCACCGCCGAGGCCGTGCAAACCAGCGTGGAGGGCGCCACGCAGCTCCAGGTGTACTTTGGCGGCTATCTGCCGCAGCTCTTCTTTGCCGGCCTGGCACCCATCACGCTGTTCGTGCTGCTCGTAGGCCAAGCGGGACTTCCCGCCGCGCTGCTGCTCGCCTGCGTTCCGGTCATCCCCATCTCCATCATGATGGTCATGCGCAACGCCAAAAAGATCGGTGCCGAGTACTGGGGCAGCTATGTCGATCTGGGCGGCATGTTCCTGGAGGCCGTGCAGGGTCTCACCACCCTTAAGGTCTACCAGGCCGATCGCAGCTGGCACGAGCGCATCAACGCCGAGTCCGAGCGTTTCCGCACAGCGACCATGCGCCTGCTGGTGATGCAGCTGCGCTCCATTTGCGTTATGGACCTGGTCGTCTATATGGGCGCCGCGCTCGGCATTATCGTAGCCGTGCTGCAGCTCGCCACGGGCAAGATTGGCTTTGAGGCGGCCTTCCTCATCGTCTTTCTGTCGCAGGAGTTCTTTTTGCCCATGCGCCGCTTGGGTTCGCTGTTTCACACGGCCATGAACGGCATGGCGGCCTCACGACGCATGTTTGGCATCCTGGATACGCCCGAGCCCGAGCGCGGCGATGTTGAGCTTGACGGTCGCGGCGATATCGAGCTCGCGGGCGTGAGCTACGCATACGGTGACCGCACGGTGCTGGACAGCGCCAGCGCGACCATTGCGCACGGCTCGCTCGTGGCACTCGTGGGCGAAAGCGGCGGCGGCAAGTCCACGCTCGCGGGGATTATCGCGGGCCGCAAGGGTGCCTACCGTGGCAGCGTGCGCATCGGCGGCGTCGAGCTGCGCGATGTCACGGCCGCCTCACTCATGCGCGCCGTCACCCTGGTGCCCACCAACGGCTACCTGTTTGCCGGCACCTTGCGCGACAACCTGCTGCTCGCCCAGCCCAATGCCACCGATACCGAGCTTTTGCGCGCGCTCGACCGCACGCGCGTGGCGGCCTTTGTGCAGGCCAACGGCGGGCTCGACATGGTGATTAACGAGGGCGGCACCAACCTTTCGGGCGGCCAGCGCCAACGCGTGTGCATGGCCCGCGCCCTGCTGCACGACTCGCCGATCTATGTGTTTGACGAGGCTACGAGCAACGTCGATGCCGCAAGCGAAGCCGCGATCGGCGAGGTCATCGCGTCGCTTGCCGGCGGGCACACTGTAATTGTGGTGGCACACCGCCTGTCGACGATCGTAGACGCCGATCAGATCCTGGTGCTGGAGCGTGGCCGTATTGCCGAGCACGGGACTCACGGCGAGCTCTTGGCCACCGCGGGCGCCTATGCGCGCATGTGGAACAGCCAGGAGCAGCTCTCGGCATATGCGTATGCGGAGGATGATGCCGAGGATGCCGGCGCGGTTGAGGCTGTTGGCGACAGTACTGCCTGTACCGATGGCCTCAACGGTGCCGGCTCGTCTTCCGCTACCGCGGCGCCCGACTCCGGCCGCGCCCGTCGCTCGGCGCCGTCCATCATATGGCGCATGATGGGGCTCGTCCGACCGCTTGCCGGCTGGCTTGTGCTAGCCGTCGCGCTGGGCAGCATTGGTATGCTCACCGCCGCGTTCGTGCCGGCCTTTGGCGCCCTTGGCCTTATGGCCGCGCTGGGCCGCAACGCCTTGGGGCTTGGTCTGATCGCAGCATGCGCGGCCTGTGCCGCCTGCGGCATCGCACGCGGGCCGCTCCACTACGGCGAGCAGCTCTGCAACCATTACATCGCGTTTCGCCTGCTCGCGCACATTCGCGACCTGGTGTTTGGCGCCCTGCGCCAGCTCGCCCCCGCCAAGCTCGAGGGCCGCGGCAAGGGCGAGCTCGTGAGCCTGGTCACCTCGGATATCGAGCTGCTCGAGGTCTTCTACGCGCACACCATCTCGCCCATTGCCATAGCTCTGGTCTGCACCGTTGTGTTTGAGGGCTTTTTGCTGGCTGTGAGCCCCGAGCTCGCGGGCATCGCGCTCGTGGCCTACGCGGTCCTGGGCGTGCTGCTGCCCCTGATCTCGGCCAAGGCATGCGGCACCACCGGCCGCCAGAGCCGCGAGGGCGCCGGTAAGCTGGGCGCCTTTGTGCTCGACAGTCTACGCGGCGCGTCCGAGACTATCCAGTTTGCCGGTGGCGCCGATCGCAGCCGTGCCCTGGGCAATCTGACCGAGCAAGTCGGCGCCGTGGACGCGCGCCTCAAGCGCCGCCAGGCGGCCAGTGAGGCCGTAGCCGATGCGCTTATTCTTGCGGCCAATCTGGTGATGCTCGGGCGTGCGCTGCAGCTGGTGGCTGCGGGAACGATTGACTTTGCCGCAGCGTTTGTCGCCGTCTTTACCTTTGTGTCGTCGTTTGGCTCGGTGATGGCCGTGAGCCGCCTGGGCACCTCACTGCAGGAGACGCTCGCCTCGGGCGCACGCGTGCTCGATTTGCTCGACGAGCAGCCCCAGTGCGCCGAGGTCGCCGATGGACAGGACGTTGAGTTTGCCGGCGCCGCAGCCGAGCATGTGAGCTTTAGCTATGCGGACGGCGTGGACGCGGGCGGTGCCGACGCCACAGAGCAGGCCGCGAATGACCTCGCTTCGAGTCTCATCCTCGACGACGTGACCTGCACCTTTGCGCCCGGCACCATGACCTGCATCATGGGGCGCTCGGGCTCGGGCAAGTCGACGCTGCTTAAGCTGCTCATGCGTTTTTGGGACCCCGCAGCCGGCACCATCACGGTAAGCGGCGTCGATGCCCGCCACATCAACACGGCGAGCCTGCGCAGCCACGAGGCCTATATGACCCAGGACACACATCTGTTCTGCGGCACCGTACGCGAGAATCTGCTGGTTGCGCACGCCGACGCCACTGATGCCGAGCTGCTCGACGCTTGCCGCTCCGCTTCGCTTACCGCCCTCATCGACCGCCTGCCGCAGGGTCTCGACACGCCCGTTGCCGAGCTGGGCGACTCGCTTTCGGGCGGCGAGCGCCAGCGCATCGGCCTTGCGCGCATCTTCCTCAACGACGCGCCTTTCATCTTGCTCGACGAGCCCACCAGCGCACTTGACGCTCTCAACGAGGCAGCCGTAATGCAGGCCGTTGACGAGCTCAAGCGCCGCGGCAAGACCATCGTGCTCGTAAGCCACCGAGCCAGCACCTGCGCGTTTGCCGATTTCTCGCTTTCGGTCGAGCACGGGAGGCTGAGCTAGATGGCGCGCACCGCCGACACGCCGGAGCTGGCACGCAAACGTGAGCGCGAGGCCCAAATGGTGTCGCAGATGATCGCGTTGTGGTGCCGCGGGCATCATGGCGGCGGGCATGTGGTCGAACAGGCTGGCGACGATGAGTCCGTGCGCGTGAAACTCGGCCTTCGAACCATTACGCTCTGCCCCGAATGCGCCGAGCTGCAGAAATACGCCATCGCGCGCATTGAGCACTGCCCGCACATGGGCACCAAGACATTTTGCTCGGCATGTCCTTCGCATTGTTACCGGCCTGCCATGCGCGAGAAGATCCGCGAGGTTATGCGTTGGTCGGGACCGCGTATGATCCGCTATCGCCCCATCACCGCCGTGAGACACGCGATGGTAACAGTGCAGGCCAAACGCGCGGCGGCACGAAGCAAGTAGTCGCCGGCGCCGGCACGCGCCGCCCCGCCTTTCCACTCGATTTCGGCACCCGGCGTGCGCGGCGTGTTGAGAGCTGCACCATTACAATGGAGCGGATTCACCAAATGCAAAGGAGTCGCCATGCCCGCCTGCCCGCTGGTCGATTGCCATACTCATACCTCGTTCTCGGACGGGCACGCCTCGTTCGAGGACAACGTCCGTGCCGCTGCTGCCGCCGGCTGCCGCGTCATGGTCTCGACCGACCACCTTACCCTGCCCGCCAGTATGGATGCTAACTGCGAGGTGCAGGTCGTCGAGGGCGACTTGCCGGCACATCGTTTGGCCTTTGAGGACGCCCGCAAACTCGCCGCGCAGATTGCGCCGGAGCTCACCTTTATCTACGGTTTTGAATGCGATTGGTACGAGGGCTGCGAGCCCTTGGTAGAGCACTGGTCCCAGGGCGCCGTCGTACGTCTGGGCAGCGTGCACTGGATTGGCAACCCGGGCGATATTGCGGCAGGCGCCGCGGGCACGGCAGGGACAGAGGACGTCGCGCGCCCCGATACACCCGATTCCCTTTGCGGTTGGATCGACGACGATACCAACCTGCATGTTTGGGAAAACTTAGGCGTGCGCGGCGTGTGGGAGTGCTACGTCGACGACTGGTGCCGTGCTTGCGAAAGCTCACTCAACTTTGATGTGATGGCCCACCCCGACCTGGTCATGCGCTTTTCGAAGGAAGGCTTTGCGCCCGACTTTGACCCCGCGCCGTTCTGGCAGCAGATGGCCGAGTGCGCCCACGACACGGGCCGCCGCGTTGAGGTCTCGACAGCCGCGCCGCGCAAGGGGCTCGACGATTACTACCCCACGACCGGCCTTTTGCGCTGCTTTGCCCACGCCGAGGTGCCGATCACTTTTGGCTCGGACGCACACCGCGCCTGCGACATCTGCTGGAACATCCGCGAGGCTCAGGCCCACGCCTACGACTGCGGCTACCGGGCCTTCGATATCCCCCACCCCACCGGCGAATGGCAACCCACACCCCTCGCCTAAGACTAGTCACTGGGGACGTTCTTAAATGACTAGTGGCGGCGAGCGTTGAGTTCGCCGGCCAGCTCGTCGAGGGTGATGCCGTAGCGCTCGAGCGTCACGAGCAAGTGGTAGATCAGGTCGCCAGCCTCGTAACGAATGTGGTCGTGGTCGTTATCCTTGCAGGCCATGATCACCTCGCTCGCCTCCTCGGCAAGCTTCTTGAGCAGCTCATCCTCGACGTCGGTCAACAGACGCGCGGTATAGCTCTCCTGCGGCGACGCGTCGCGACGGCCATGAATCACCTCGGCCAGCCCCGTCAGTGTCTCACCGATATTTCCCGGCTGCACGTTAGCTGTTCTGACTCCCATGGTTATTTCCTCTCGTTACTGCAGCGTAAAGTAGGTACCGGTCTCATCGAACCGAGGCTTTGCGCCCTTTTTCTCAAAGAACTCGACGATGACGGCATGGGCCTCATCGAGCCTTTCCTTCTCGGCCTCGAGCCAAAGCGACTGCGCCCCGCAGGCATCAGTCAGGTGCACGTGGCATGGCACGCCCGCGCGGAGGAGCTCGGTGTTGCAGTCGGCGACCTCGAACGGCGTCACGACTTTCATCGCACACCCCCTTCCACGCGTTTAAAGAAGCAGGTACGGTTGCCGGTGTGGCAGGCCGGACCCGACGAGTCGACCTTGACCAGTAGCGTATCGCTATCGCAATCGGCCCAGAGCTCCTTGACCTCCTGCATGTTGCCGCTCGTCGCACCCTTGTTCCAGAGCTCCTGGCGGCTGCGGCTCCAAAACCACGTGGTGCCGGTCTTGAGCGTCAGCCCCACCGACTCCTCGTTCATCCAAGCAACCATAAGCACCTCACCGGTGTCATACTGCTGAACCACACAAGGAATCAGCCCGCGGGCGTCGTATTTAAGATCAGACGCTTCTATTACCTCAGTCATCATTTCTCCCAAGTAATTACCGTAAACCCCACAGGTCGGCGAGGGTTGTCCAGGTGCCCGAGATTCCGAGCGACAAGCCCGACGACGCGTACTTAAGTACGCGAGAAGGGTTGGAGCCGGAAGGTCGGGTGCCTGGGCAAGCCGCAGCATTAGAAGTCCAGCCTCACAGGAATACCTTGAGAAGCCATATACTCTTTGACTTCGCGAATGCTGAAGATTCCAAAGTGAAAGACGCTCGCCGCCAGCACGGCATCGGCCTCGCCCTCGATCACACCCTCGGCAAAATGCTCGAGTGTGCCCACGCCGCCGCTCGCGATAACGGGAATCGGCACCGCGCGGGCCACGGCGCGAGTAAGCGCCAGATCGAAGCCGGCCTTGGTACCGTCGCGGTCCATGCTGGTCAGTAGGATTTCGCCGGCGCCACGACGAGCCGCCTCCTCGGCCCACGCCACTGCGTCGATACCCGTAGCGTTGCGGCCGCCCGCCGTAAAGACCTCCCACTTATCGGCGCCCGGCTCCCCGGGCAGCCCCACGCGCTTGGCATCGATCGCCACGACCACGGCTTGGCTGCCAAACGCCGCGGCGGTCTGGCTGATCAACGACGGATCGCGCACGGCGGCAGAGTTGAGCGACACCTTGTCAGCACCGGCGGCAACCATGGTGCGCATGCCCGCCAGGTCGCGAAAGCCGCCGCCCACGGTATAGGGAATGGCCAGCTCCTCGGCCGCATGCGCCGCCATCTCGATAGTCGTCGCACGGTTATCGCTCGTCGCGGTAATGTCCAAAAATACGACCTCGTCCGCACCCTCGCGGTCGTAGGCGCGGGCCAGCTCCACCGGATCGCCGGCATCGCGCAAGCTCACAAAGTTGACGCCCTTGACCACACGGCCGTCCTTGACGTCCAGGCAGGGAATTACGCGCTTGGTAAGCATGGGCTACTCCTCCCCTCGAGCGGCGGCCAGCGCCTGGGCCAGCGTAAAGTTGCCCTCGTAGAGCGCACGACCGGTAATGGCGCCTTCAATCGCGCCCTCACCCACCGCGGCCAGCGCGCGGATGTCGTCGAGCGTCGAGATACCGCCCGACGCCACGACGGGAAAGCCCGCGACCTGCGCCACATGGCGATACGCCGCCACATCGATGCCCGTCTGCATGCCATCACGCGCGATGTCGGTATACACCAGATGCTTAAAGCCCAGCTCGGTAAGCTGCGCCACGGCATCGTCGAGTGCCACGCCCGCGCCGTCGCGCCAGCCGTTCACCTTAACCTGGCCGTCGCGCGCGGCAATGTCGGCGACCAACAGCTCGCCAAAGCCCTGGGCTGCCACCTCAGCAAAACCCGGCTCGGTCACGAGCACGGTGCCCAGCGCAATGCGGCGAGCACCATAGCCTGCCAGCTCATCGATGCGTGCGAGTGAGCGAACGCCGCCGCCCACGTCCACGGACAGACCGTCGACGCCGCAGATGGCCTTAATTGCCGCCGAGTTGGCAGCGCATGTGTCCTCGTCCTCGCCAAAGGCAGCGGACAGGTCGACGACGTGCACCCAGTTTGCGCCCTGCTCGGCAAACGAGTGGGCGACGGCCACGGGGTCGTCGGAATATACCTTGCAGCGGCTGCGGTCTCCGCGCTCCAGGCGCACGACCTTGCCGCCGATCAGATCGATTGCGGGAAACAGGATCATCGGCCAACCTCCTCGACGATGCTGACGAAGTTCTTAAGGATACGCTGACCCAGCGCGGAGGATTTCTCGGGATGGAACTGGCAGCCCCACACGTTGCCGTGGCGCACGATGCACGGGAAGCTCCGTGTATAGTGCGTGCGCGCCAACACATCGGCGGCATCGACGTCGTCGGCCACCGCGTAGCTGTGGGTGAAGTACATATTGGCGCCCTCGGCAAAACCGGCGAGCAGCGGATCGGCTGCGCCGGCAGGCGTCATGTGCACCTGATCCCAGCCCACGTGCGGGACCTTCAGACGGCTCGACTCCAGGTGCGTGCACGAGCCACGCATGATGCCCAGGCCATCGACCCAGGGACCGCCGGCCTGCTCGGAGGCATCGTCGTCCGCGTCCGCGTCCACGTCCGCGTCCACGCCCTCGTCCGCAGGCACGCCCTCGTTGCCACGCTCAAAAAATAGCTGAAGACCCAAGCAGATGCCGAGCAGCGGAGTTCCGGCGGCAACGGCATCGAGCACGGCCACCTCCTCGCCGCTCTGGCGCATAAAGGCGATCGCGTCATAGAACGCGCCCACGCCCGGGATGACCAGGCCGTCGGCGTTGCGGATCTGCTCCGGATCGTCCGATGTGCAGGCGGCGGCACCGGCGCGCGCAAGCCCGCGCACGACGCTCGACAAGTTGCCCTTGTGGTAGTCGACCACCACGATCTTCGGTTCGCCCACGCGACCCCTCCACTTCTCATCATCCAAAACCACCACAAAGGTGCCTGTCCCCTTCGTGGTGGTTTTACCCTTGTGACGGTTATAGCGAGCCCTTGGTGCTGGGGATGCCCTGCGCGCGGGGATCGAGCTCGCAGGCGTGGCGCATCGTGCGGCCCACGGCCTTAAAGGCGGCCTCGATAATGTGATGCGAGTTGCCGCCCGCCAGCTCGCGCACGTGCAGCGTAAGTTTGGCATCGCGCGCAAAGGCATAGAAGAACTCGACAGCCAGCTCGGTATCGAAGCTGCCCACGCGCTCGGTCGGCACGGGCAGCTCGCAGTAGGCCTGGCCGCGACCCGAAATGTCCACGGCGGCCATCACGAGCGTCTCGTCCATGGCGATCGCCGCATCGGCAAAGCGCGTAATACCCGCTTTGTCGCCCAGAGCCTGGCAAAACGCCTCGCCCAGCACAATGCCCGTGTCCTCGACGGTGTGGTGCGCATCGACCTCCACGTCGCCCACCGCGTGCACCGTCAGATCGAACAGGCCATGACGGCCAAAGGCGTTGAGCATGTGGTCGAAAAACGGTACGCCGGTCGAGATATCGCACACACCGGATCCATCCAGGTCGAGCTTGACGACAATGTCGGTCTCGCCCGTCTTGCGGGTTACCTCGGCATAGCGGTCCATCTACATCTCCTCCTTCACCAGCGCGGCAAACGCGGCCAGCACCTCGTCGTTTTCCTGCGGGGTGCCCACGGTAACGCGCAGACAATTCGCGAGCCCCGGCGCGTAGCTAAAGTCGCGCACCAGAATCGAATACTCGTCGCGCAGACGCTCGCGCACGCGCGTGGCATGCGGCGTGCGCACGAGCACAAAATTCGCCGCGCTCGGCCATGCCTCCACGGGCATGCCCTCGGCAGCCATTGCGCGCAGGGCGCACAACTCGCGCTCGCGCTCGGATGTAACTTGCGCCACCACGGGTGCATACGCATCGCGAGCACGCACGCAGGCAAGCGCTGCGGCCTGGCTCAGCACGTTGACCGAGTAGATCTGGCGAATCGCCGCGAACACGTCGATGACCTCGGACGCCGCGATCACATAGCCCAGACGCGTGCCGGCGGCGCCAAACGCCTTGGACAGCGTATGCAGAATCACCAGGTTGGGATGCTCGGCGATAAGTCCCTGTGCCGTGGTGGCCGCGCCAAACGAATCGTCGGCAAACTCAACGTAGGCCTCGTCGACCATCACCATGCCGGGGCACGCATCGCACAGCGCCGCGACAAAGTCGAGCGGTGCCACGTCACCCGTGGGGTTATTGGGCGAGGTCACGATCGCCAGATCGCACTCGGGAGCCGCCGCAAGCACCGCCGCCTGGTCGAGCTCAAAGGTCGTCGGGTCGCGCCACACGTCGCGCACTTCGGTCTGGCACAGCGACGCAAAGAACGCGTACTCGCTAAAGCACGGCGGGCAGTTGAGCAGGGTCCGCCCCGCGCCGCCAAACGCCAGCAGGTAGTTATAGAGCAGCTCGTCGCCGCCGTTACCCACGCAGATATTCTCGCGCGTCACGCCATGCCAGGCGGCCAGCTCGTCGCGCAGGTCGTTGGACATGGGATCGGGATAGCGGTTGAGCGGTGTGGCGGCAAGCGCCGCATCAACCGCCTCGCGCACGCCGGCCGGCACGGGATAGGTGTTCTCGTTTGCCGAAAGGTTGATGCGCGTGGGCGTAAAGTTTGGATCGTAGGGCTCAATACCGGCCAGATAGGGCTGGACGAGCTCCTTCATGCGGGACGTCAGCTCGGCCATATTAGGCCTCCTTGCCGGTCGGGGCGCCATCCTCGCCCGCAGCCGCCGCCAGGTCCACGCCCTCGGCGACCGTCGCGGTCGCATCGCCCGGCCAGGCGACCTTGGTCAGGTCGGCCGCGGCCAGCGACTCGGCACTCACGGCATCCTCGCCCTGCTCCAACACGCGGCGGCGCAGTGCGGCCGAAAGAGCGTGTGCCCACAGGCCCTCGGCCTCGGCCAGGCGCTGCGTAGCGGGAGCGTCAGAGAGCAGGCCCTCGGGCGTATAGCAAATGACGCTCGAGCGCTTAACGAACTCTTCGACCGAAAGCGGGTTGGAGAACATGGCCGTGCCGCCGGTCGGCAGCGTGTGATTGGGGCCAGCAACATAATCGCCGAGCGGCTCGGAGCTCCAAGCGCCCACAAAGATGGCGCCGGCGTTGCGAATGCCGCCGAGCAGGCTCATCGCGTCCTTGCAGTGCAGCTCAAGGTGTTCGGGTGCCACGGTGTTCACGGCCTCGACGGCGGCAGCCATGTCGGCGGCCACCACGATGGTGCCCTCATTGTCGAGCGAGGCGCGCGTAATCTCGGCGCGTGGCGACTGCGCTACCAGAATATCGATACCCGCCTCGACCTCACGCGCAAACTGCTCGTCGCAGGTCACCAGATAGCAGGCTGCCAGTGGATCGTGCTCGGCCTGGGCCATCAGGTCGGCCGCGACCACCATGGGCTTGGCCGTGGCGTCGGCCAGCACGCAGACCTCGGAAGGACCGGCGACCATGTCGATACCCACGTCACCCGAGACAATCTGTTTGGCAGCGGCGACAAAGGCGTTGCCCGGGCCGGTGATTTTGTCGACGCGCGGAATGGTCTCGGTACCGTACGCCAGTGCGGCCACGGCCTGGGCGCCGCCCACCATATAGATCTCGTCCACGCCGCCGAGCTTTGCCGCGGCGAGCGTGTAGGGGCTTATCAGGCCGTCCTTTTGCGGCGGGGTCACCATGACCACGCGCTCAACGCCGGCGACCTTGGCGGGAATGGCGTTCATGAGCACCGTGGAGGGATACTGCGCGCGGCCGCCCGGCACATAGATGCCGGCCGCAGCAAGCGGGGTCACCTTAACGCCGAGCATCGTGCCGTCCGGGCGCGTGGTAAACCAGCTCTGCTCGACCTCACGCTGGTGGAACTCGCGAATCTGGCGTGCAGCCTTTTCGAGCGCCGCGACAAAGGCCGGATCGAGGCCTTCGAGCGCGGCATCGATCTGCTCCTGCGGCAGGCGAAAACTCTGCAGCTCAACACCGTCAAAACGCTGACAGTAATCGCGCACCGCGGCATCGCCGTTGGCGCGCACGTTTGCCACGATATCGCGGGCGGCGTCGACGATGTTTTGCGGCAGCACGCCCTTGCGATTGAGCTGATTGGTAACGAGGCGCTCGCCGGGAGCAAGCTTGATGGTCTTCATATCGGTATCCCCTATCGGTCGAGGTTATGTTCGAAAAACGAGAGGCCGGGCGGCGGCGCCAGTCGACCCGCAGCCCAGACGTTGGGGCGCCCGTGCGTGCTCGCGCTATTGTGCCGAGCCCGCAACGGGCTCAAAATGCCTGTCCTTCACGGCTACCGCCAAGCGATCAGCCAGATTGCGTACGCGCGGATCCAAGCGCGCGGCACCTGGGTTGACGAAGAAGCGGGCCGTACAGTCCATGATGCGACCGGTGATGACCAGGTCGTTGTCACGCAGCGTGGCGCCCGTGGCGGTAATGTCCACGATGCGGTCGGTCATGCCGACAATGGGACCCAGCTCGATGTTGCCGTGCAGCGAAACGATGTCGGCGTTCACGCCGCGCTCGGCATACCAGGCACTCGCGATGCGCGGGTACTTGGTTGCCACGCGAAGCGACCCACGGCGGGCATAGTTGCGCTCGGCCTGACCGGCGCGCCACGCGGGCTCCGCCTCGATAAACGTGCACAGGCCGTAGCCCAGGTCGACCAGCTGCAGCAGGTTGAGGTCCGCCTCGATAAGCGAGTCCCAGCCGCAGATGCCGCAGTCGGCACCGCCGCAGCCCACAAAGGCGGGCGCGTCGCTGGGACGCACGATGACAAACTCGATATCGCCGACCGCGCCCTCACCGGCACGCGTGTCGCGGCCGCGCACGATGAGGTGACGGCCGGGGTCACGCAGCTCAGAGACGTCCAGGCCCGCGGCCTCGAGTACGTCGAGCGTGTCGGCCTTGAGCGAGCCCTTGGGCACGGCAATGCGAAGCGGACCCTCGGCGCCACGGCCCACGGCGTGGTCGCCATCGGAAGCGGCGTCCTCGACCGAAGTTCGCGCGGCTTCCAGACGCTCGAGCGAAAAGGCAAAGCCCGCCGCCGGCGCCTCGATGCCGTCGCCGAACGCACCGGTAAAGATGGAGTCGTAGCGACCGCCCGAGCCCACCGGATCGGGCAGGCCACCGGCATAGGCCTTAAAAACCAGGCCCGTGTAGTAATCAAAAGAGTTCATGATGGAGAAGTCGAAGGACAGCACCTGGGCGTCCTTGGGAGCCAGGCCATCGACCAGGGCACGCATCTCGCGCGTAAGCGGCGCGACAATGCCCGCCGCCGCCAGCAGCGCGTCGACGCGATCGAGCACCTCGGCACCACCGTGCAGGCGCGGCAGCTCGCTGATGGCAGCCTTGACGGCCTCGGGCTCGGCGCTTGCCGCCACACGGGCATCGAGGCCCACAAAGTCGTTGGCGTGTACGCAACGCAATGCCTCGGCAGCCAGTTCGCGATCCTCACAGGCCGCGAGCAGTTCCTTAAACGGACGAACGCTGCCCGCAATAATGCGCGCATCGGGCAGCGCCAGCTTGCGCATGGCCTCCGCCACCAGCGAGACGATCTCGACATCGCCCGCGGTGTCGCCCACACCGATAAGCTCAAAACCCAACTGCGTAAACTGACGCGAGCCGCCGGCATTGCGCTGGCACTCGCGAACCACCGGCGCCTCGTAGCGAAGGCGCAGCGGCAGATCGGCCGCGCGCATGCGAGTCGAAACCAAGCGCACGATCGGCAACGTGTTGTCGGGACGGACCACCAGCAGGCGACCGTCATCATCAAAAAGCTTAAACGGCGTGTCCGCGATGCGGCCGCCTTCCTCGAGCGAACCCTTGTCCTCGAGCAGCGGCGTCTCGACCGGAAGGTAATGATGCTCCCTAAAGCAGCCCTTCACCGTCAGCGCAATCTCCTCGCGCGCCTGAGCCTCCTCGGGCAATATGTCCCGGAATCCCCACGGTGTGGCCGTCATCTGGTGAGCCTCCTCATGCTGTGTTTCGTATAGAACAGAAGACCGGCATAGCTCCGCCGGTCTTCTGGGTACTTTAGCATACTAGAGTGTTTGCGGGGAAAATCCATCGCAGCCGCTCACGCCGTATTCATTTGGAAACATAGGGCAGATCGCCGCAACCCAAACCCGCCTAGGCGCCAATCGCACGACGATACTCTGCCATTACCTGCGCATCGGCAGCTGCGGGGTCGGCAAAATAGCGCCCGTCATAGGTCTCGGCCGAAACAACTCCGCGATAGCCGCGCGCCACCAGCCTATCCAGGTCGGCGCGCATATCGCGGTCGCCGTCACCCCAGGCAAGATGCGTCGTGCCATCTGCCGCAACATCGACAAAATGCACGTGGGCGACATCATCGCCAAGCAGATCGAAATAATCGTCGATGGTATCCCCCGCCACCGCCATAGCGCCCAAATCCAGACACGCCTTAAGTGCCGGATGATCAACCGCCTCGATCATGTGCTTCGTATCGGCCGCCGAGTTCACGATCATCGACTCAACCGGCTGTAGGGCCTCGAGTACCAGTCGCACGCCGCGCTCTCCCGCATGCTCGGCAATCGCACGCAGCATCGAGGCGCTGCGACCCCACGCGTCCTCGATCGGCTCGTTCAAAAATGCCCAGCCGCTCGAGACCATGACCTGCTCGGCTCCAAGTTCCGCCGCAATATCTACAACGTTCTTAAAGTACGCGAGTGTGCGGGCACGTGCCTCATTCCCGCGCGCCGCGATATTCCACGGCTTGGGGTTGTTCTGTTCGGGACAAAGCCCCACAATCCGAACCCCATACCGCTGCGACAGCTCCCGCACCTGCTCGAGCGAATCGTATCCATGGCAATCGACATACAGATGCATCGCTCCGGTCCAAAGCTCGCAACACGTGTAACCCGAGGCCGCTGCCGAAGAAAAGAATTCCTCAAGGTCAAAATAACGATGGCTGATATTCATGACGGCAAGCTGCGGATACTCCATCTTGTCCACCTTTCGGCAAAAGGGCGCCGCAGCACAGTGTGCGCGACGCCCCCTCTTACATTGTTCTCATTATGACGGATACTCTACTGGACACCAAGCACTCCAAAGAACGCACCAGCGATACTCACGAGCAGGATCACGAGCATGATGAGCAGCGGATTCATCTTCTTCTTGAGCATGAGATAGACGATTCCAAACAGCCCCATCGTGACAAAGCCCGGGAAGATTCCGTTGAGCAGCTCGGCCAGCGTCTGAGCACCATCGCCCGCGCCGACCATGAGCGGAATGTCCACGGTGACCATCTCCATGGTCATAGCACCGATCACCATGGCGCCCATGATGGAGGCCATCTTGACGATCGTGTCCATAATGCCCGATTCCTGGACCTTGCTGATCATGTCCGAGCCAAAGCGATATCCCACAAACGTCAGCAGGTAACGGATGATGTAGTGAGGGACGTTGAACACGAGCAGGAACAAAATCGGGCCAAGAATAGAGCCCTGTAGCGCCAGCGACGTGCCGACACCCGTTGCCAAAATTCGCAGCGTGCCCCAGTAGAAGGCATCGCCCACACCGGACAGCGGTCCCATCAAAGCAAGCTTGACATTTGAGATCGCGCTCGTGTCAAAGCTATCGTCAGTAGCGTTGACCTCTTCCATTGCAGCGGCGATGGACATGGGGAGCGTCGAGATGTACGGCGTGACGTTATAGAGCTCCATATGGCGCTTAAGGGCGGCCTTAAAGTCCGCATCCTGCGGATACAGCTTGCGAAGAATCGGCATAAGGGCCCACATAAAGCCGATATGGCCCATACGCTCGTAGTTCCAGGAATGCTCATAGGGAATCGAGCGCCAGAACAGCTTCTTAAGGTCTGCGCGGGAAATCAGCCCGTCGTAAGAAGACTCAAACTTAAAACTCATCGAACCCACTCCCAATCGCAGGATCCTCGGTTGCCACTGCGGGCTGCTCCGCTTTTTTCTTATCACCCAAAACCGTCATCGCGACGACGATGATCGCGGCAAAGATCGCCACGCCCGTCGTGCTAATGCCAAAGTAGGCGACGAGGAAGAAGCCAGCGAAGAAGAACGGAGCCACCGTTTTGTTCATAATCATCTGCGCCAGCATCGCAAAGCCGAGTGCGGGCAAGAAGGCGGCGGCGACATCCATGCCGGTCTGAACGAAATCGGGGATGATGTTGAGCAGGCTGGCAACAGCATCGGCGCCAAAGAAGAATGCCAGGGGAATAATCAGCAGGCCGCACCAGCTCTGCGCGTAACCGGCGATGAGCATGTTGCGCGTGATGGCCTTGATGTCTCCGTCCTCGACGTTTTTGTCGATACGGTGCACCAGCAGCAGCATCACCGGCTGGCCCAGGGCGGTATCGAGCGCCAGGACGATCGTTGCGATAGGAATGCCCAGGGTCAGGGCCGCCGAAGCGTCCGCGCCGGCCTGCATGGCAAGAGATACGCCCAGGATAGTGCCGGAAATCGTATCGGGCGGGTTATAGGCGCCGACCGAGATGGCGCCGACCATGGCAAGCTCCATCGTGGCGCCCATGATCGTGCCGGTCACCATGTCGCCCATGACAAGGCCAACCAGAGGTCCGAGCACGATCGGGCGCTGGAGGTAGCTCGTGCCCGTCAGCCACTCGGAATAACCCAAAAGGGCAATAAGGAAAATCAGGATTGTCTTGATAACCATGGCAGCCCCTAACCGATGACCTTCGCGGCGTCAGTCTTCGCATCTGCCGGAATCATCTGAATGAACAGCTCGTAGCCCTCGCCGAGTAGCTCTTTGACGTATGCCTCGTTTTCGGGCGTAAGGAACACGCTCGTCGAGACCTGGCGGGCATTCTCGCTAAAGGCAACATTGCCGAGGTTGATCTTCTTGACTCCCATCGCCTTGGCGACGGCACCGGCCTGCTGGATCGTCTCGCAAACCACGAAGAGCTTGTACTTATCGGTCACACCGCTCTGGAGCGCCTTGACGGCGTCCTCAGTGTTTTTGACGACGACCTTGCAGCCCTCAGGCTTTGCAAGGGACAGGGCCTGTAGACGAAGCTTGTCATTGAGGACCGTGTCGCTCACCAACAGGATGCAATCGGCACCCAGAGCCGAGGTCCAGCTAACGGCAACCTGGCCGTGAAGCAGTCGATAATCTACACGAATCATCTGAATCATGATGTGCTCCCTAGTGGTTAAAACTCATCGAGCTCGGCCTGCCCCAGCAGGTCGTTGACGTACTTGACCTTGGTGTCGTCCGCCTCGACGATCTGGCGAATGGCCTCATCGATCGGGGTGGATTCGGGCACGAACAGCAGCTGAATAAGGAGCGGCAGGTTCATATTGGTCACCAGATGCGTGTTGGGACGCGTCTGGACGATCTTGGTGAACTCGTTGTTGACACTGCCGCCAAAGAGGTCGGTGCAAACGACGACCTCATCGTCCGCGGCAAAGCCGTCCAGAATCGCTGCGGCCTCCTTGGTCAGGTCCTCGTTTCCGTCGACATACATAGAGAGCGCATGGACGTTTTCGCGCTCGCCGGAAAGCAGGCCGATGCTCTCGACGATTCCAGACGCAAAATGAGCATGGGACGCCACGATAAACTGCCTCATTCGATTCCCCTTCCTAGCGAATTTCGGCATAAAAATGCCCGGACGCATGCGCCCGGGCAGGGTGCTTCTTAAATGAGTGGTCAACTATTAGTAGTCGAACTGGTGATAGTAACGACGGTAGTTGAGGTTGTGCTTGGTGACCGTCTCGTAGTAAGCGGCAAGGCGATCGGTGATCAGCGAGGAGAGGATCCACGGAGACACGATGACGCGGAACTCGTCGTCAAGGCCGGGAATCGCGAACTCGGCGGTGTCGATGATGTTGATGTCGGTGTCGCCGGTCACGCCGCGGTTGAGGAAGGCGCGGACGCGCTCGTCGAGCTTGCGGTTCTCGTCCTCGCCCATGAACAGGAAGACCGGGACGCCGGGCTCCACGAGCTCGAGGGTGCCGTGGAAGAAGTCGGCCGAGGTGATGTAGCGGGTGCGCTTCCACTGCATCTCCTCGAGGATGCACATCGAGAACAGGATCGTCTCGCCCCACAGGGCGCCGGAGCCGATGAACATGGTGTAGGGGGCCAGGGCGTACTTCTTGGCGAGCTCCTCGGCGCGCGGCTCGAAGCTCTTGCGGATGTCGACCAGGTGGGTCCAAACGTCCTTGGTCTGCTCGATGAACTTATCGAACTGCGGGAAGCAGCCGCGGCGGTTGAGCAGGCGCAGGCCGAAGCAGTCGGCGAGGTAGTAGCCCATCTCGCAGCCACCGTTACCATGATCGGAAGCCATCTTGACGCAATTCTCGGCGCCCACAGCCTGGCCAATGAGACCCTCGGGCTTGGTCATGGCGTAGACACGAATGCCCTTGTCCTTCATCTTCTTGACGGCCTCGAGGACCTCGGGGGTGGTGCCGGACTCGGAGGCGGTGAGCACGACGGACTTCTCGGTCATGCGCTTGTGGCCCATGGCGTTCCACTCGGCGGCGTGGATCAGGTAGACCTCGAGGTCGCGGTCGCCGAACTTGTTCATGAGGTACTCGAGCTGCATGAGCTCGTCCCAGGTGCCGCCGACGCCCATCAGGAACACGGCGTCGTAGCCCTCGTCGGCGACCTTGTCGGCGAGCGCGGTCATCTTCTTGCCGGCCTCGTAGACGTTCTTGCCGTCCTCGACGTAGCCCTCCTGGCTAAAGTGCATGATCTCGATCTTCTCGGTTTCCTTCATGGCTTTTCCTTTCTGTCCTGCACGCGAATCTATACATCGCGTTTCTTTTCGATACCAATTATAGACATACACCCAACGTGTTTTTAATACCACTTTTCAATCTGTTCCAATCCTCGGTGAACGGTCGAAATTCTCTGGTGAGTGGTATTAAATTAGAATTGGATGTATAGCTAACGCCCCCGGCGTCTCCCTTGTGTGACAAAGAACAGCGTTCCTACCAGCGCAATAATGGTCGATGCTCCAAACAGTACCGTCTGGACGCCCAAAGCCTCCGCCAAAAACGGAGCCGCCAGCAGCGGCACCACGCCGGCGCTCATCAGGCCAAAGCGCACAAAGCCGGTAATGCGACCCAGGTATTTGATGTCGGCGCGCTCCTGAATCAAGATCATCTGCAGCGGCTCCAGGAACCCCCAGGCCAGACCGTTAATCGCCTGACCGACAATCGCGACCCCCAGCATATCGGTGCCCACGTACACCATGGACCCAATGCCCACGGCCATGAGCGCGCCGAGCAGCAATCGTAGGTTGACATGGCGAGCAGAAAGCTTGGTCAGGATGAACGCGCCCACCGAGGAAGTGAGGCCCACGACCGAGGACAGCCAGCCCAGCCAGACGATATCCACGTTGAGCACATCACGGTAGAACAACGACTCAAGCGAATCAAACGCGCCAAACGCAAAGAATCCCAAAAAGCCCGAGATAAAGATGAGGCGCAGGTCGTGGTCGCGAAACGTAAGTCGCGCACCCTCGGCCATGCCGCCCAGAATACCGCCCTTCGGCTTTTCCCCTTTTGCGGGAACAACGCACTCGTGACAGCCCAAGGAGAGCACGGCCGCCACACCCATCATGCCCGCCATGAGCAGGTAGACCGATTGCGTGGCAAAACAGCTCACGATGGCACCGCCGAGCAGCGGGCCAGCGGTATAGGCGATATTGCTGTAGAACACCATGAGACCGTTCACGCGGGTACGGCCCTCGGTGGTCGACTCCAGGTATCCCGGAAACGCATGCGTGCAGGTGTTGATAAAGCCGCCCGCAAGTCCCAAGACGCACGCGGCAAACACAAGCCCGGGGACAGACAACGGCGCTAACCCCACGCCAAGCGATAGCACTGCCGTAATCACGCACGTCACAAACGACGTCCGGCGCGGTCCAAAGCGATCGATGACCGAGCCCGACACCATATTGCCCACCGACGTCATAAGATTGCGCACGAGCGTAATGGCGGCAACCAAAAAGGCCGTGCCGGCCAGATCATACGTGGCCGCACCGATAAGCCCCAAAAAGTAGACCGCGTTGTTGGCGCACCACTGCAGGGACTCAATGAGAATCAGCCTGACCTCTGCCGGCGTCAGGCGCATTGCTTCGCGATCCTTCGCGAACATACGAACTCCTTCTATACAAAAAGGGGATGGAGGGCATAGGCCTGCTCCATCCCCTTTCCAGGTTGCAACGAAAATCTATGCAGCCGGGCCCTTACGCCAGCACGCCGAAGAACGCGCCGATGATGCCCACGACCATGGTGGCCACGATCAGCACCATGGGGTTGATCTTCTTGGACAGCAGCCAGTAGTACAGCCAGAAGGCGATCATGCCGAGCATGCCGGGCATGATGCCGTCCAGGATGTCCTGGAGGGTCTGGGCGTCCTCGCCCGAGCCGATGGCGACCGGGATGCTGGCCCAGAACATGTCCTTGCACATGGCGCCCACGACCATGACGCCCACGATGCCCACGCAGGTCATGATCTTCTGCATGAGGCCGGTCCTCTGGGCCTCGTCCAGGAAGCCCACGCCCAGCTCGTAGCCCTTGACGGCGCCCCAGACGCGCAGCGCGAAGCCGGGGACGTTGTAGATGAGCAGGAAGGCGATGGGGCCGAAGGGGTTGCCGGCCTGGCACAGGCTGATGCCCACCGCGGCGGCGACCACGCGCAGCGTCGACAGGAAGATGGAGTCGCCGATGCCGGACAGCGGGCCCATGAGGGCGGCCTTGACGTCGTTGACGCTCTCGGGCTCGATCTCGCCGCGGGCGACCTTCTCCTCCATGGCCATCGCGATGCCGCCGACGAACGGGGCGAACTGGACGGTGATGTTGAAGAACGCGCAGTGGCGGTGCAGGGCCTCGGCGTAGTCGTCGGGGCGGCCGGCGTAGATCTTCTTGAGCATGTTGGCGACCATCAGGCAGAAGGCGATGTTCATCTGCTTGTAGTAGGTCCAGGAGAACTCCATGCCCAGGGCGCCGACGTTGACGGCGCTCTTGACGAGGTCGGAGCGCGTGATCTTGTTCTCGGGACTAGAAGTCATCGTCCTCATCCCCTTCCGCGGAGAGCTGGGGCTGGGCTCCGCCCAGGCCGAGCAGGTCGAACTTGTCGATGCCGATGATGATGGCGATCAGGGCGACGCCCAGGACGGGCACGTTGGCGTAGGAGCACAGCAGGAAGCCCAGGAAGTAGAAGGGCACGAGCTGCTTGGTGAGCACCAGGCGGCCGAGCATGGCGAAGCCCATGGCCGGCAGGATGTTGGCGGCAACGCCAAAGCCAGCAAGGACAAAGGGCGGGATGAAGTCGAGCAGGCCCTGGATGGCGTCAGCACCCAGATAGAACGACAGCGAGCACAGCAGGAACGCCATGATGATACCGGTCAAACCGATCAGGAAGTGCATCGCATAGACACCCTTAAGGTTGCCCTGGCCGGAGAAGACATCAGCGCGGTCAACCAGAATCGGCAGGGCGGCGTTGAGGATGTTCTTGATGGCAAGGCACAGCGTGGCGATGGGCATAGCGAGCGCGATGGCTGCCTCGGTGCTCTGGCCCAGCTGGATAGCGAAGGCGCAGGCGAGCACGCCGCCGATCGTCTCATCAGGCGGCACGTAGGCGCCGATGGAGATCGAGCCCATGAACAGAAGCTCCAGGCTGGCGCCGATCGCGAGGCCGGACTGCAGGTCCCCCAGCACCAGGCCCACGAGCGGGCACAGGACAATGGGGCGGAACGCATAGAGCGTACCGAGCTGGCAGTCGAACTTACCAAATGCGGCGATAAGTCCGATGAGGATTGCTTGGGTAAGCATATATCCCCCTTTCCTAATAGGACACTACGAAGAGCTCAGACTCTTCGAAATTGAACGCCTAGAGCACGCTGGCGCAGTCAACCTTGGGGTCATCGGCCAGGGGTCGAATCTCGACCTCAACGCCACGATCCAGCATCTCGCGCACATCGGCTTCCTCGGCCGCGGTCAGGAAGATCTGACGAGAGACCTGACGAGCATCGGGACGCTTCTCGTCCTTGGGCTTGGTGTTGCCCAGGTTGACCGACTTGATCTGCGGGCAGCCCTCAACAAGCTGCTTTGCCTCAGCAATAGTGGCGACACAGATGATCATCTTGTACTTGTCGGTCACGCCCGAGTTGATAGCTTCGATTGCATGCTCCATATCTTTGATGACGAGCTTGCAGCCGGCAGGCTTGCCCATCTTAAGCGTCGTCTTCCACACCGGGTCGTTAGCGACCTTATCGCCCACGCAGAAGATGCAGTTGGAGCCAAGGCCCTGAACCCAGGAAACTGCGACCTGGCCATGAAGCAGGCGATGGTCAACGCGAAGTAGCTGAATCATAATGTGACCCCCCAAAGGTCTTGTGCCGTCTTACGGCGTGTCAGTAGGTGCTGCGGATTAGAACTCTTCTTCCTCGTCGTCATCGACCAAAAGATCGTTGACAAACTTCACGCGCGTATCGTCCGCAGCGACGATGGCGCGAATCGTCTCCTCAACCGGCGCCGACTCGTCAGAGAACAGCAGCTGGATGAGGAGAGGAAGGTTCATGTTGGTAACGAGGTACGTGCGGGGACGCGTCTGGACGATCTTGGTGAACTCGTTGTTGACGCTGCCGCCAAAGAGGTCGGTGCAGACAACGACATCATCGTCAGCAGACATGCCTGCCAGCAGTTTTTGGGCCTCCTCGGCCACGTCCATGCGGCCATCGACGAACATCGAAAGATCGTGGACGTTGTCGCGAGCGCCCGAGAGCAGTTCGACGCTCTCCTTGATGCCGGTAGCGAAGTGCGCATGGCTGGCGATGATGTACTGTCTCATTCTGTGTTCCTCTCAATAGCCCGGCACGTTCCCGCACCCGTTTTCTTTAGTAGTCGAACTGGTGATAGTAGCGACGATACTTGAGGTTGTGCTTGGTGACCGTCTCGTAGTAGCGAGCCAGGCGGTCGGTCACAAGCACCGTCAAAATCCACGGGGAGACGATGACGCGGAACTCGTCGTCAAGGCCGGGGATCGCGAACTCGGCGGTGTCGATGATGTTGATGTCGGTGTCGCCGGTCACGCCGCGGGTCAGGAAGGCGCGGACGCGCTCGTCGAGCTTGCGGTTCTCGTCCTCGCCCATGAACAGGAAGACCGGGACGCCGGGCTCCACGAGCTCGAGGGTGCCGTGGAAGAAGTCGGCCGAGGTGATGTAGCGGGTGCGCTTCCACTGCATCTCCTCCAGGATGCACATCGAGAACAGGATCGTCTCGCCCCACAGGGCGCCGGAGCCGATGAACATGGTGTAGGGGGCCAGGGCGTACTTCTTGGCGAGCTCCTCGGCGCGCGGCTCGAAGCGCTTGCGGATGTCGAGCATGTCCTTCCAGATGTCCTTGGTCTGCTCGATAAACAGATCAAACTTGGGGAAGCAGCCACGGCGGTTGAGCAGGCGCAGGCCGAAGCAGTCGGCGAGGTAGTAGCCCTTCTCGCAGCCGCCCGAACCATGGTCAGAAGCCATGGCGACGCAGTTCTCGGCACCCACAGCCTGGCCGATGGGGCCCTCGGGCTTGGTCATGGCGTAGACGCGCACGCCCATGTCCTTCATCTTCTTGACGGCCTCGAGGACCTCGGGGGTGGTGCCGGACTCGGAGGCGGTGAGCACGACGGACTTCTCGGTCATGCGCTTGTGGCCCATGGCGTTCCACTCGGCGGCGTGGATCAGGTAGACCTCGAGGTCGCGGTCGCCGAACTTGTTCATGAGGTACTCGAGCTGCATGAGCTCGTCCCAGGTGCCGCCGACGCCCATCAGGAACACGGCGTCGTAGCCCTCGTCGGCGACCTTGTCGGCGAGCGCGGTCATCTTCTTGCCGGTCTCGTAGAGCGCCTTACCGTCCTCGAGATAGCCCTCCTGGTCGAAATGCATGATCTCGATCTTCTCGGTTTCCTTCATTTGTCTCTCCTTTCTGGGGTTGTTTCCACATCCCCCATGCCAACGGGCATCAAAACCCGCTTACATTCCGTAACACTCGGCCGCTTTGGCCTTAAGCGCATTGACTGACTCTTCGTAGCCCTCTGCCTTGACCTCCATTTGCTTGGAGACGGCATCGAGATACGGGTGCACGTCCCATGACTTCAGACGCTCGGCGATCATTGCCGCAATCGTCTGGAAGAACACAAGATTGGGAATTGCGCTGAGCAGCGGAGCCACCTGAGGCACCGCAACCTCGTGAGCCTTGCCCTTGGGATGGGCCGTGAGCAGCACCGTTTTTGTCGTAACGTTCGATAGCGCATCGGCGATATTCGCAAGACGCTCCGACCCCTGCGGATCGTCGACAATAAACACCAGATAGCCCGGAACAATCTGCATCTCGGGACCGTGGACGAACTCCTCGCCTTCGTGATGCATGGCAGGAATCTTGATGGTCTCGCTCAGCTTGAGGGCCGCCTCCTCGGCAACACCGTAGTTGGGGCCGTTGCCGACGACCATGGCGGGCATGTGCTCAGAAAGCTCGAGCATGCGGTCTTGGACATATGCCTCGGCGGTCTTGCACATCACGGCATTGGCATGGATAGCCTCGCGCAGGTCGTCAAGACGCTGGGCAATGCCCTTGGCGTCAATCGTTCCGCGCGCCTGACCGCCGAAAATACCAAAGAGCACCAGGTACTCAACGAGAACCTCGACGCCCAGAGTCACAAAATCCACCGACTCGACGCCCACACCGTAGTCAAGAACGATGTCAGTGTGCTCCTTGATGGGCGCCTCGACGTTCGCCGTGAGCGCAACTGCAGCCATATCGTGTGCGCGCATGTAATCGAGCGCCGCAATCGTATTGGTCGAATAGCCACTCTGCGAGACGGCGATGTTGAGCGCATGCTGCGGATAGGTGTGTTCAAAATCGACGAAGGCCTCGGGCGTCACAACAGACACCTGCATCTGCAGCGCATCTTGCAGGTAATCGCGGGCGCAATCGGCGGCATGACGCGACGAACCCGAAGCAACGATGCGCAGCGCGTCAAAAGAACCGGACTGGAAAATATCAACGAGCTGCGCCACCAGCTCAGACGAACGCTCGAGGTTCTCCCCCATACGCACATGGGCAAGCTGAACGTAATCGAGCATCTTCATCGTCTCACCTCGAAACAAATCATTAGTATTTGATACCAATCACAGTTACATGTTACGGCCTTTTGATACCTCTTTGTCGATCAATTTATTCCCTTCGGCGAACGGTCGATTTTGAGCCCTGTAAGGTTGTACTTACAGCCGGTCAAATTGCCCAAACAGACCGGCTGTTACCGCGCGTGATGCAAAACACCAGCTAGTACGTATAGGTATATCCACCCGCATCACCGCGGTTAAACGATTTGACGTACTCGATCGCTTGGCCGCCCGCATCGAAGCTTACGCACTCCAGCGTCAAGGCAAGATCGCCCTGCTCCAGTCCAAGCAGGCCGGCATCTCGCGCGCCCAGCGCTTCGATATCGAGCTTTTCCTGTGCCATAACTGGCTTTCGGCCCAGCATCTCATAGGTCTCGTACAAACTGAAGACCGACACGTCAATATCTTCGATGGTTGGAAACAGCAGGCACGGGATGAACGCCATCTCAATCGATACAGGGTCGCCGTTGACGCAGTTCAAACGCCGAATCGAATACAGCAAATCATCCTCGGCGATGCCAAACAGGTCGGCGTAGTATGGCCCCGCATAACGCTTGGAACGCGCGAGAATACGGACGGACGGCTCGCCGCCCAAAGCACGGACCGATTCACGGAAACCGCCCGTGCGTTCAAAAAAAGCAGGTACTTTCTGCGCCACAAAGGCACCTTTTCCCCGAACACGGCGAATCTGCCCGCGCCGAACCAGCTCATCGACAGCGCTTCGGATGGTCAAGCGTGTCGTACCAAATTCCTCGGCGAGGTCTTTTTCGGACGGAATCATGGAACCCGTGGGATATATACCGCGCTCGATACGCTCCTCGATGCGGCGTCGAATGCGCATATAGACCGGGGTGGCATCTACTGTTTCAGCCATTGTTCACCTGCCACGCTCCTCATGCCGTTCTCTTCGCCGTTATCGGCAAAGCGGAACTTTGTGGGCAAAATCACCGATTTGCAATGCTCCACAAAACGCATGTCCTTATCCAATTCGATCGTGCTCTCATAGAACACCGGCGTTCCCTCTTCTTGCTGGAGCAGCTCGGCCTCTTCGGCGTTCAAACGCGAGATGGAGATATGCTCACGTCCATGCTCAACACGCACGCCACCTTCTTTGAGCAAGACATCGTAAAGGCTCTCGCACTCAAAATCGTGCTCGATAAGCGATGGGCACAGGGACAGGTTAACGTGAGCCGTCTCGATTGACGCCGGCTCGCCCTCAATAAGTCGAACGCGCTGCATGCGAAGCAAAGGAGCGCCTACAGACACCCCAAGCTTGTCGGCAAGTGCCTCATCCGCCTCGATGGTCCCGATGGAAACCAGACGAGAAGAGGGGTGCAGGCCGGCAGTCCGCACAGCATCGGAGAAGTTATACGTTTCCTGGAAGATGTTCAGCGGCTTGGGAGGGCACACATACGTACCCGATCCGCGACGGCTCTCGAGCGTTCCACACGAGATGAGCCGCGTGATACCGGCGCGCAACGCCGTGCGCGAAACGCCGATCTCTTCGCACAGCACGCGCTCGGCCGGCAGGCGATCGCCGCCGGCAAGCTGGTGGTGCTGGATATACCAAAGAATTCCCTCAACAGCACGATCTTTGGGGGGAATTGCATAAGATTCGCCTGCCATTGCACAGACCCCTCATTCAGAAACGTATGCCGCCAAAATTAGACCAGCCCTCCCATGGCATCAAATTCGGCCTTGATCTTCTCGGCAACATTCCGATACGACTTATATAGACTTGAATCGCGTTTGACTTCGTCGGTCATAACGGGAATCTCTAATTTGGAAACCTCGTCTTTTCCCGTCTGAACCGCCACAACAACGCCCATACCAAGACACATATTACGCTTGGCAGCGTTTATTTTCGCCGCCTTGGCAGGATTTGCCAGGATACGCTGGGCAAATTCCTGTTTTGAGACCACTTCCTCGGCCTCCGGATCGCCCGCCTCGGCCACTTCGCACTGCAACACGTCCGCATAGTCAAAAATCTTCGGCTCGCCGCCGCGCTGATGCACGGCCCACTTGCGACGCGTGGCATCCTGGTAGATAGCCGGCAAAAACGTAAACCGCGGCGGGTCCAAAATCGTATCCGTGATGGTAAACACATCGGGATCAAAGGCATCCTGCGGGTTTTTCTTCTTGAACAGCCCCATATCAGCCTCCCGTACTAGCATTAAACAACTCAAGCCGAATATAGCACCAATTTCAAGCTCATGCTTTAGCAGATCGGTGCGCGGCGTCTATGGCTCGCCCAGCGGAAGAGCTTACGGACGAGGGCCGGGGTGCCTGCTTTGTTTTGAGAAGTTCGCGAAGCCCACCTCTCAAAACAAAGCAGGCACCCCGGCCCCGCCGGCAAATAGCGGACACTCCGCATGCAATCTATGCAAACAAACAAGTGCGCTTAGCTATATTCGGTAAGGTCAAGCACGCTGCCCTTCACGATAAGCGCCGGCTCCAGAACGACCTCTTCGGCACGTCTACCGCCCCTACCGGCAAGACGCTTGGACATGCAGCCAAAAGCATGCTCCGCGAGGACACCAGGGTCCTGCTCAATCGCGGTCAGCGCTGGTTCAAAGAGAACATCGGCGGCCGAGTTGTCATAGCTTACGACCGAGATATCGCCCGGGATGCTTTTCCCCATCTCGTGCAAGCGCTTGAGCAAACCGAGGGCAATGTTGTCCGAGCTTGCGAACACGGCAGTGGCGTCGGTTGCGAGCACCGCCTCCGAGGCCTCGTAGGCGCTCGGAATGTAGTACTCGCTCTCAAACTCCAGGCGCGCGTCGATGGGCAGCCCCACCTCGCGCAGCGCGCGTTCGTAACCGGCGAGTCGTTTGCGACCCGTATTGGAGCGACGCGCGTTAACCAGACAGGCGATGCGACGGTGGCCTTGCTCGATCAGATAGCGGGTGGCCATGTAGCCACCCATCTCGTGGTCGAACATCACCTTGTCGCACTCGAGGCCCTCAATGGCGCGGTCGACCATCACGGCAGGGATAGGCAGATGGCTCACTTCCTCGCGCAGGGCGCGATCGTCGGAGAACTCGTCGCCCACGACCAGGAACACACCATCGACGCCGCGCGTCACCAGCTGGCGTAGCAGTTCCAGATCGTCATCGGCGCTTCCACCCGAGCTGGTAATAAAGAGTGCATAGCCGTCCTCGCGACAGCGCTTTTCCAAGCTGCCGGCGAGCGAGGCAAAAAAGCGGCTCTCGATATTGGGAACGATAAGGCCCAGCGTACGCGACTCGCGCATGACCAGGCTGCGCGCGATCTGGTTAGGAACATAGTGGTTGCGCGCCGCAACCTCCTTGATGAGCTTGCGGTTTTCTTCCGAGATGCGACAGGGCCGATTATTGAGTACAAGCGAAACCGACGAAGGGGAAAGCCCCACCTCCTGGGCGATCTGCTTGAGGGTGACTTTGTTGGCCATCTCGCTCCTTCCGGGTTTACGCGCAATCTCTTGAAAGTATAGCGACTGCCCATCTACCTCGGTGATAAACACTTTACCAATCCGGTGGACGGCTGTTTTATCGCCGTCAGCGCACCAAATCCGTCCAGGTGGGGTATATTGCAATCGATTGATGACAACAACCACCAAAAGGCGGATATTCGTATGCACGAGAACGACTTTTTTAACGAGGACCTGCTTTGCGCGCTCGCCGGCGTTGCCGGCGAGGACAACGTACTCATGAGCGAGCCCATGCGCGAGCACACCACGTTTAAGATCGGCGGCCCGGCCGATGTCTTTGTCACGCCCGACACCGAGCAGGGCCTCGTCGCCACGCTCGATACCTGTTATCGCTGCGATCTGCCGCTCACCATCGTGGGCAACGGCTCCGACCTACTCGTCGGTGACAAGGGCATCCGCGGCGTCGTCGTAGCGCTGGGCAAGGGCCTCTCCGACATTACGGTCGACGGCACGCACGTCACGGCGGCAGCCGGCGCCTTGCTTTCCGATGTCGCCGCGGCAGCAGCCGAGGCCGACCTCACCGGCATGGAACCCATCTCGGGTATCCCTGGATCGGTCGGCGGCGCCTGTTACATGAACGCCGGTGCCTACGGTGCCTGCATGGCCGATGTGCTGGAATCTGTACGCGTCTACAAGCCCGCTCGCATGCTCGACGACGGCACCCGCGGCAGCGGCAATATCATCGAGTTCGATGTCGACGAGCTCAACCTGGGTTATCGCAAGAGCCGCATTGCCGACGACGGCTTTATCGTGCTCTCGGCAACCTTCAACCTCGCCCCGGGCAACGCCGCGATGATCAAGGCCGACATGGACGACTACCGCCAGCGCCGCGAAGACAAGCAGCCGCTCGACATGCCGAGCGCCGGCTCCACCTTCAAGCGTCCCGAGGGCCACTTTGCCGGCAAGCTCATCATGGACGCCGGCCTGCGCGGCCACGCCGTCGGCGGCGCCCAGGTGAGCGAAAAACACTGCGGCTTCATCGTCAACGCCGACCACGCCACCGCAGCCGACATCGACGAACTCATCCGCCACATCCAAACAACCGTCAAAGAGCAGTTCAACGTAGACCTAGAACCCGAAGTCCACCGAGTAGGCGAATTCCTCTAATAAAAAAGAAGGCCCCGAAAGGGGCCTTCGCCATATTTATTCAGATAAACCAGTCCGGTGTGTGACGTATTGGACCCGAGAGGTCCGTGGCTGCCCGAAAGGCATTAGGTTGATCGCGAGTTCCGCACGAGCCGGAGAGCACTTAATGTGCTCTCCGTGCGAGCAGGACTGTCCGAGCAGGCAACCTAATGCCTTTCGGGCAGCCACGGACCAACTTACTTCAAACCGCAGCTACGACAGCGCAATACCGCCGAGCCAGCCCCAACGTACGCCAGAGCCCGTACCATAGAAGCCGATAAATGAGTCGAGCGACCTCGATGTAATGGCGCCCTCGTTACTCATAACGATACCGCCGCCAACGTAGATGCCCACATGACCGTAAATCAGGCCCGGGGCGCCAGTGCCGCTGTGGGACGAATCGGCAACGATCATGCCAACCTGAAGCGCAGAGCGATTGGAGCTATAGCACCAAGCGTTGAACATATCGCATGCGTTGCCGCCGTAATAGCCCACGCCGGCATTGCGGAAGACGTTGGTAACCCAGGCAGCACACCAGCCCTGGCCGGGAGAAGGCGTCGAGTAGCACGCATTGACGACGGCCTGCTGCTTGCCCGAACCGCCCGTCTGTTGCGGGGTGCCGCTGGCATACGAGCCGCCGCCCGAGCTCGAACCACCCGAAGAAGAGCCCGTGTTCGCAGAGGCCGCGGCTGCCGCAGCCGCCTTCCTAGCGGCCTCCTCGGCCTGGGCGGCAGCGAGGATCTCGGAATCGCGCTGAGCCATGAGCTCCTTGACGTCGTCGGAAAGACCGTTCAGCACGGTCTGGACTTCTTGCTGCTTGGCCTGCATATCCTGCATCTGAGCCGTCTGCTGGTCCTTGAGTTTCTCCAGGTTGGCCTTTTGTGCTTCGAGCTCGGTCTTCTGCGCGTCGAGCTCAGCCTGAATCGTCTGGATATCCTCGATGGCATCGCGGTCGCTCTTGTTGATCTTCTCAACGTAATGCGCGTTGGCGACGAGTTCCTCAAACGAGCCAGAGGCCAGCAGCAGCGACAGGATGTTCGTGCCGCCGGACTTGTAGCTGGCGGCCACGCGATCGGAAAGGTCGTTGCGCTTCTTCTTGAGTTCGGCCTTCTTTTCATCGATCTGGGCCTGCGTGTCGTCAATCTTGCCCTGGACATTCTCGATGTCGTTGAGGGTCTGGGCATTCTTGTTGGCCAGCGCCGCATAATCATTTGCGATGCTGTCGAGCTGGGCCTGAACCTCGTCGAGTTGGGCCTGGGCGGCATTCAATTTATCGGTGGTTTCTTTGGAAGCCTCCGCCGCATGGGCGCGAGTGGGCAGGCCAAAAAGAACTGCCGCAGAAGCGGCGCCGAACAAGGCCTTGAGGGCAGTGCGGCGCGAGAGCTCCTGGGAAAGGATGGAATCGCTGTTTGGTGACATATGTACTCCGTTACATGCTTATTTATATGTCGCTCAACTCATACATATTAGCGTACATATGGCGCGTCCCAACGATTTCCACGAACGGCAGGAAACTGCAAGGTCGGCGGCTCGTAAGCAATTGTCAAATTTGAGGTAACAATTGAGCAAGCTCTTATATGAGTACGTTAACATAATCCTCTGCTTTTCCTCGGCGCACGATTTGGGCGTCCCCGCCTGCGCTATACTCCCCTCTAGAAGTGTTCCTGATTCGATAGGAGACTACATGTCCAAAGCACTCGACCCCAAAGACACCTGCGTCCTCGTTACCGGTGGCGCCGGCTTTATCGGCTCGCACACCGTCGTTCAACTGCTCGAGGGTGGCTACCAGGTCGTCATCGTCGATGATCTCTCCAACTCCAGCGCCGTCGCCGTCGACCGCGTCAAAACCATCGTGGGCGACGAGGCCGCCAAGAACCTCACCTTCTACGAGGCCAACGTGCTCGACCGCGATGCGATGAACAAGATCTTCGATACCCATCAGATCGACCGCGTCATCCACTTTGCCGGCTTTAAGGCCGTCGGCGAGTCGGTGAGCAAGCCCGTCGAGTACTACCACAACAACATCGAGAACACCCTGGTGCTCATCGACGTCATGCGCAACCATGGCTGCAAGTCCATCATCTTCTCGAGCTCCTCGACCGTCTACGGCGACCCGGACAACCCGCCCGTCACCGAGGAAGACCCCAAGAAGCCCGCAACCAACCCCTATGGCTGGACCAAGTGGATGATCGAGCAGATCCTTATGGACGTCCACACCGCCGACCCCGAGTGGGACGTCGTGCTGCTCCGTTACTTCAACCCCATCGGCGCTCATCCGTCGGGCCTGATCGGCGAGGACCCCAAGGGCATCCCCAACAACCTGGTGCCCTATGTCGCCCAGGTCGCCGTGGGCAAGCTCGAGGCCGTTCAGGTCTTTGGCAACGACTACCCCACCCCCGACGGCACCGGCGTGCGCGACTACATCCACGTGTGCGATCTGGCCTCTGGTCACGTTGCCGCCCTTAACTGGATGAACGGCAAGACCGGCGTCGAGATCTTTAACCTGGGCACCGGCACCGGCACCTCGGTACTCGAGGTCGTCGCCGCCTTCTCCAAGGCTTGTGGCAAGGAGCTGCCCTACGTGATCCGCGAGCGCCGCGCCGGCGACATCGCTGCCAACTGGTGCGATGCCTCCAAGGCCGAGCGCATGATGGGCTGGAAGGCCCAGTACGACATCGCGGACATGTGCCGCGATAGCTGGAACTGGCAGAGCCACAACCCCAACGGCTTCGCCGACGCCGAGTAGAAAAAACCTACATACCGTTCTTGCCCCGATCTCACGTTGTGAGGTCGGGGCTTTTTCATGGCATGTAGCCATTCGCCGAAAATCGACCAACTTTTTTATCTTGCCTGTACATGTTTAAACAACATGTTTTACAATAGGCGTATCGAATCAGAACATCGGAGGCGGACTGCATACCCATCGGCAGGCCGACCCCACAACAAGAAGGTTGGTGAGCGCATTCATGGAGCGTGCAAGCGGCGTCCTCATGCCCGTCTCATCTCTGCCCGGACCATACGGAATCGGCGGCTTTGGCTGGAATGCCTACGACTTCGTCGATTTTCTCGCCTCGTGCAAACAACATTACTGGCAGATTCTGCCCCTTACGACGACCAGCTATGGCGATTCGCCCTATCAGTCGTTCTCGGCCCGCGCAGGCAACCCCAACTTTATCGACTTTGCCGAGCTTATCGAGGCAGGGTATCTGGAGCAGCGCGATATCGATGGCGTGTATCTGGGATCCGACCCCAGCAATGTCGACTACGGTGCTATCTTTGGCGGCCGCCGTCAGATTCTCGACCGCGCCGCCGAGCGCTTTGCTGCCGACAAGCCGGCCGATTTCGATGACTTTATCCAGGCCAACGAGGACTGGCTCATCCCCTACTGTGAGTTCATGACCGTCAAAGAGGAGTGCGGTCTCAAGGCGTTTTGGGAGTGGCCCGCGGAGCTCCGCACCCGCGGCGAGGCTTCCGCCAAGGTCTGCGCCGACCATCCGGCGCGTATGCTCTACCACCAGATGACGCAGTACTTCTTCGATCGCCAGTGGAGCCGCCTCAAGGCCTATGCCAACGAGCGCGACATTCTCATCATCGGCGACCTGCCCATCTATGTCTCGCGTGACTCCGTCGAGATGTGGGCGACACCCGAGCTCTTTAAGATCGACGCCGCCGGCAATCCCGTGAGCGTCGCCGGCACGCCGCCCGACCAGTTCTCGGCCACCGGCCAGTACTGGGGCAACCCCATCTACGACTGGGACGCCATGGAGGCCGACGGCTTCTCCTGGTGGGAGGGCCGCATTCGCGCCGCCCTCGACATGTACGATGTCATCCGCCTGGATCACTTCCGCGGCTTCGAGGCCTATTGGGAGGTGCCGTTCTCCTCGCCCGATTCGTCCTACGGTTCGTGGACGCAGGGTCCCGGCCTCAAGTTCTTCAAGACGCTCGAGGAAAAGCTCGGCACGCTGCCCATCATCGCCGAGGACCTAGGTTTCCTCACCCCCGGTGTCATCGACATGCGCGACAACTCGGGTTTCCCCGGCATGAAGATCCTGCAGCTCGCCTTTGAGGGCACCAACTCGTACTACCTGCCGCATAACTACATCGCCAACACCGTCGCCTATGTGGGCACCCACGACAACGAGACGGCGCGCGGCTGGTTTGAGGGAACGGCCACCCCGCGTCAGCGCGAGCAGGCAGCCCTGTACACCCATCAGCAGGCCGGCGAACCCATGGCAGATGCACTCAATCGCACCATCGCCGCCAGCGTGAGCGACACGTGCATCTACACCATGCAGGACCTGCTTAACCTGGGCAATGAGGCGCGCATCAACACCCCTGCCACCCTGGGCGGCAACTGGACCTGGCGCATGCTCGACGGCGCCATCACCCGCGAGCTCGAGCACAAACTCACCGACTGGACCGAGACCTACTTCCGCATCCCGTCGGAAGCCGAAATCGAGCTTCCTCAATAGGAGCTACCGCGCCCGACCCCTCCCCACCGTGCGGACGCGCTTGCTTTTCCCGCGCGAGGCCACCCCAATCCCCTCGCGCGGGATTCTTTTGAATTTCTGACATGTAGTCAACTCACCACAGGAGGAAACATGCCCCGCATCAATCTCGCGGATCTTGCCGAACAGTCCTTTGGAACTTCGCTCGAGCAACTCGATGACCGCCGCATTTACAAACTGCTGGTCAAGCTCGTGCAGGAGCGCTCTGCCGCCTGCCCGCTCAACAACGGCAAGAAAAAGCTCTATTACATTTCCGCCGAATTTTTGATCGGCAAGCTGCTCATCAACAACATGATCGACCTCGGCATCTACGACGAGGTTAAGGACCAGCTCACCGCCGCAGGCCACGACCTCAACAAGATCGAGGAGTTCGAGGTCGAGCCGTCGCTCGGCAACGGCGGCCTGGGCCGCCTGGCCGCGTGCTTCCTGGATTCCATCGCCACGCTGGGCTTGACCGGCGATGGCGTGGGCCTCAACTATCACTACGGCCTGTTCCGTCAGCGCTTTGTCGACAATCAGCAGAAGGCCGTCCCCGACGAGTGGCTCGGTGAGCAGGACATCCTAGTCGACGACGACCGCTCCTACACTGTCGAGTTTGGCGATTTTGCCGTCACCTCCAAGCTCGTCAACATCGACGTGCCCGGTTACGGCCAGCCCACCAAGAACCGTCTGCGCCTGTTTGACCTGGCAAGTGTCGACGACAGCCTGGTCCCCGGCAGCTCCATCGACTTCGACAAGACGAAAATCGCCAAGAACCTCACCTTGTTCCTCTATCCGGATGATTCCGATGAGCAGGGCCGCCTGCTTCGCATCTACCAGGAGTACTTCATGGTGAGCAACGCCGCCCAGCTCCTGATCGACGAGGCCGTCGAGCGCGGCAGCAACCTGCACGACTTGGCCGACTACGCCGTGGTCCAGATTAACGACACGCACCCCACCATGGTCATTCCCGAGCTCATCCGCCTGCTCACCACCGAGCACGACATCGAGTTTGACGAGGCCGTTACCATCGTGCGCTCCATGGTCGCCTACACCAACCACACAATCCTTGCCGAGGCGCTCGAGAAGTGGCCGCTCGCCAGCCTGCAGAAGGTTTCGCCCGCCATCGCCGATATCATCGTCAAGCTCGACGAGATTGCCAAGGCCGAGCACGACGACCCGCGCGTCGCCATCATCGACGAGCACGACACCGTCCACATGGCCCACATGGACATCCACTTTGGCTTCTCCATCAACGGCGTCGCCGCACTCCACACCAAGATTCTGGAAGACACCGAGCTTCACCCGTTCTACGAGATCTATCCCGAGAAGTTCTCCAACAAGACCAACGGCATCACCTTCCGCCGCTGGGTCCAGGGAGCCAACCCCGCGCTTGCCAGCCTGCTCGACGATGTGATCGGCACCGATTGGCGCAGCACCGGCGACCTGAGCAAGCTTGCCGAGTTCGTTGACGACAAAGATGTTCTTGAGCGCCTGGCCGCCACCAAGGCCGAGGCCAAGACCATCATGCGCGAGTTTATGGCGCTCGAGCAGGGCGTGACGATCCCCTCCAACGCCATCATCGATGTTCAGGTCAAGCGTATCCACGAGTACAAGCGCCAGCAGATGCTCGCGCTCTACATCATCTGGAAGTATCTCGACATCAAGAACGGCAATAAACCCGAGCACCCCGTCACCATCATCTTTGGCGGCAAGGCGGCACCTGCCTACACCATCGCCCAGGACATCATCCATCTGATCCTGACGCTGTCACAGTGGATCGCAAACGATCCCGATGTGGCCCCCTACCTGCAGGTTGTCATGATCGAGAACTACAACGTCACTGCTGCCGAGCGTGTGATCCCCGCCGCCGATATCTCCGAGCAGATCAGCCTGGCCTCCAAGGAGGCGAGCGGCACCTCTAACATGAAGTTCATGCTCAACGGCGCCCTGACCCTGTGCACGCTTGACGGTGCCAATGTCGAGATCGCCGAGCTCGTGGGTGACGAGAACATCTACACCTTTGGCGCTTCCTCCAAGCAGGTCGAGCAGCTCTACGCCGACGGCAGCTATGACGCCGGCGCGCTCTACCGCAAACCCGGTATCAAGCTGCTGGTGGACTTCATCACCAACCCGGCCTTTATGGCGACCGGCAACGCCGAGCGTCTGCAGCGCCTGCACGACGACATCAAGGGCAAGGACTGGTTTATGGCCCTGCTCGACATTGAGGAGTACATCCAGACCAAGGAGCGCGTGCTGGCAGACTACGAGGACCAGGACACCTGGATGCGCAAGGCGCTAATCAACATCGCCAACGCCGGCACCTTCTCGTCCGACCGCACCATCTCCCAGTACAACGACGAGATCTGGCACCTGAACTAATTTCGCTTCCCTTACCCATCCTCCTGAGAAACGGAGTCGTGGCAACACGGCTCCGTTTTTTGTGCCCGCACGTTACCCTGTGACCCGACTCGACCAAACAATCTCAATCTATAACAACTACTCAATCAAAACGGCCCTACCCGTTACAGATCGAGACAAACGACCGGCCAGACAACCCCAACACAAAGAAAGGCTCCCCTCTCGCCCAGTGGACGGGAGGGGAGCCTTATATGTGACCGCGGCAAAAGGATGGCAATACCGCAGTCGCCCAAAGGGAGGGCCCGGATGCACCGGGCCTAGATAAGGTTCTTGCCAGAGACCTTATCGAAGAGGTGGGTCGCGTTCTTCTCGAACTTGAACCAGATGGGGTCGCCCGCCTTGAGCGCACCCTTGGCCTCAAGGTCGACAACGGGAATGATCAGGACGAACTGGCCATCGGGAGCAGTCACGTGGACATGCTCGGTCGAACCCATGAGCTCGGTCACCTCGACGGTACCCTGGAGCGCGCCCTCCTCGTCCTTGTCGGCAAGCAGAATCTGCTCGGGGCGCACGCCAGCCGTGATCTCCTTCACGTCGCCGCCGTCCCAGTTGAGGGCAAGCTGAGCGCAGGTCTCGGGGGCGAGCGCCACGTTCATATCCTCGGTCTTGACGGTAAAGCCGTTGCCCGAGCGCACCAGCTGGGCATCGAAGAAGTTCATCTGCGGCACGCCGATGAAGCCGGCGACGAAGATGTTCGCGGGATGGTTGAAGACCTCCTGCGGGGTGGCGATCTGCTGGACGACGCCGTCCTTCATGACCACGATACGGTCACCGAGGGTCATAGCCTCGGTCTGGTCGTGAGTAACATAAATGAACGTGCCCTTGATCTCGTGGCGCAGCTTAATGAGCTCGGCACGCATCTGGTTACGAAGCTTGGCGTCCAGGTTGGACAGCGGCTCGTCCATCAGGAAGACCTTGGGGTCACGCACGATGGCGCGGCCGATAGCGACACGCTGGCGCTGGCCGCCGGAGAGCGCCTTGGGCTTACGGTCGAGGTACTCGGTAATGCCCAGAATCTCGGCAGCAGAACGAACCTTGCGGTCGATCTCGTCCTTGGGAACCTTCTTGAGCTCGAGCGTAAACGCCATGTTCTCGTACACCGTCATATTGGGGTACAGAGCATAGCTCTGGAACACCATGGCAATGTCGCGGTCCTTGGGCGCCACGTCGTTGACGCGCTTGCCGTCGATGAGCACGTCGCCCGAAGTGATGTCCTCCAGGCCAGCGACCATGCGCATCGTCGTGGACTTGCCGCAGCCAGACGGGCCAACGAGAACGACAAACTCCTGGTCATGCACGGTGAGATTAAAGTCCTCCACCGCGAGCACGCCGTCCTCGGTAACCTTGAGGTTGTGCTTCTTCTCCTCGGTCTTCTTCTTTTTGCCAAAGAAGCCCTTCTTTTTGGACTCGTTGTTGGGATACACCTTCTGAACATGTTTGAGAACGATCTCGGCCATGTCTTTACCTTTCGATATGCGGCGCCGCGCTGAGGGGCGCCGCAGAAACTTGCAAAACAGTTACGGCATCAGCCCTTGACGGCACCTGCCACCACGCCGTCGATGATGTACTTCTGACAGAGGATGTACATGATAACGATGGGGATAACGACCATCATGATGCAGGCCATCATGGGGCCGAGCTCGACGTGGCCGTAGCCGCCGCGGAAGTACTGGATCAAGATAGGAATGGTCTTGTACTTGGTGGAGTCGAGCGTAAGGTAGGGCAGCAGATAGTCGTTCCAGACCCACATGGTCTCGAGGATGCCGACCGAAAGATAGGTGGGCTTCATGATGGGAAGGACGATCTTAAAGAACACCTGGACCGGGTTGCAGCCATCAATCATGGCCGCCTCCTCGATCTCGAGCGGGATGTTCTTTACAAAACCGGCGAACATAAAGACCGCCAGGCCCGCGCCAAAGCCGAGGTAGATAAAGCAGATGTTAAACGGCGTGTTGAAGCCGATGCGGTCCGCCAAATTGGACAGCGTGAACATGAGCATCTGGAAGGGCACGACCATCGAGAACACGAACAGGTAATAGAAGAAGTTCGAGATCTTGTTGTTGACACGAACCACGTACCAAGCGCACATGGAGCAGCACACCAAGATCAGCACGACCGACGTGACCGTGATGATGAGCGAGTACATAAATGCCGAGGCAAAGCCCTGCTCGTTAAGGGCGTGCATGTAGTTTGCGAGGCCGTTGAACGTCTCGGGCGTGAGCAGATCGAATGCCGTGGTGGTGCTGATTGCAGTCGCTTTCTTAAAAGAATTAAGCGCAATCATGAACACGGGGTAGATCCACGCGAGCGACAGGATCGTAAAGAAAATCGAGAGCGCGCGGTTGATAACCTTATCGCGTTTCATTACTGCTGCACCTCCTTGGACCTCGTGGCCTTAAGCTGGATCATGGAGATGGCCACGACCAGGATGCAGAAGATAACCGCCTTGGCCTGACCAATGCCCTGCCATGCGATACCGGCACGCGAATAGAACGTGTTGTAGATGTTCAGGGCGAGCATCTCGGTGGAGTGCGCGGGGGCGCCGCCGGTAAGGGCGAGGTTCTGGTCGAACAGCTTAAAGCCGTTGGTGATGGACAGGAACAGGCAGATGGTGATGGTCGGCATCAGGTTAGGGATCTTAACCTTCCAAAACGTCTGCCATGCCGTAGCGCCGTCGACCTTGGCGGCCTCGATGTAGTCGGACGGAATGGACTGCAGACCAGCGATGTAGATGATCATCATGTAGCCGACCTGCTGCCACAGGGTCAGGATGATAAGGCCCCAGAAGCCAGCAGCAGAGTTAAGGGCAATGAGCTGGGCGCCCACGTTGGAGAGTAGGCAGTTGATCAGAATCTGCCAGATGTAGCCCAGCACGATGCCGCCGATCAGATTAGGCATAAAGAAGATCGTACGGAAGATATTGGTGCCCTTGAGCGCTTTGCGGGTGAGCGCCTGCGCAATGGCGAGGGCGATCACGTTGATGAGCACCGTCGACAGGAAGGCAAACGCCACGGTAAAGAAGAACGACGTGGCAAACTGCGGATCGGACAGTGCGCGCACGTAGTTCTCGATACCGACAAAGTGCGTATTGTTGATGGTAATAAACTGGCAGAACGAGAGATAGAAGCCCTGGATAAAGGGGATCACGAACCCGATCATAAACGCCAGGCACGTGGGCAGCATAAAGAGCGGCCACCAGCGCTTGAGTGCTTTGCCCATAGAAGGGTCCTTTCAATATGCAGGGGGCGGGCAAACCAACGTCTGCCCGCCCCCTGTCGCTAATCAGATAGCTTGGGCAGCAACTACTTACTCGGAAGCAGCCTTCTCGGTCTTCCAGCCATCGACGAAGGCGTTCTTGACGCCGTCCCACTTGCTGTTGTCGGCAGCATAGGCGATCAGAGCCTGCTTGAGGTTCTTCTTCCACTCCTCAGAGGGGATGTAGACGAAGTCCCAAGCGACGGTCTTCTTGCCGTCCTTGGCCATGGCGACGGCCTGCTGCGAGAAGACATTGGTGGTTTCCTTGGCGCTCTTGAACGGGGCAGTCAGACCCATCTTGTCAGCGATGATGCTGGTGGCGGTGTCAGAAGTGACGCACCAATACATGAAGTCCTCGGTGGCCTTCTGGGCATCCTCGGAAGCCTGGGAGCTGACGCACCAGTAGTTCTCGCCGCCGGAGCACAGGCCCTGGTTCTCCTCGCCGTCGACACCGATGTAGATGGGCATCATGCCAATCTGATCGTCGGTCATGCCGGCCTTGACGAGGTCAGAGTAGGCCCAGGAGCCGTTCTGATAGAAGACGGCCTTGCCGGTTGCGAACTCGTTGGTGGCGTCGTCGCCGGTCTTGGAGGCAAGCTGCGAAGGATCGCAGGTGGAGTCGGTGATGTACAGGTCGAAAATCTGCTTGAAGTTGTCGAGATACTCGCCCTTGATCTCGTCGTCCTCCTGGTTGTGCTCCTTCTCGAACTCGTAGTAGAGCGGGAGGTTGGCGAGGTGGGTGGTGTAGCGCCAGCTGGAGGAGTCATCCATGCCAGCAGAAGTGAAGGCACCCTCAATGCCAAGCTCGTCCTTGCGGGCCTGGATGTCGTCGGCACAAGCCTTCAGCTTGTCGAAGGAGTTGATGTCCTCGGCCTTGTAGCCAGCCTTCTCGAGCAGCTGCTTGTTGTAGATGATGCCGTAGCTCTCCTGGACCCAGTCGATACCCAGATCCTTGCCATCGGACTGCAGAGCCAGGGAGTCGTCAATGAGCTCACCGCGGAGCTTGGTATCGGACAGGTCGGCGCAGTAATCCTTCCAGTTCTTAAGGCCGGTGGGGCCGTTGACCTGGAACAGGGTCGGAGCGGAGCTCTTGGACATCTCGGACTTGAGCTTCTCCTCGTAGGTGTTGGAGGCAGCGGTCACGATCTTGACCTCGACGCCCTTCTCCTTCTTATAGGCCTTGGCGATCTCCTTCCACTCCTTGTCGACCTCGGGCTTGAATTGGAGGAAGTAGACCTCGGCAGCGTCACCAGAAGCAGAGGAGCCGGAGCCGGCAGAACCACCGCAGCCCACGAGACCCAGACCAAGAACCGCAGCCGCGGAACCAGCAAAGCCCAGGAACTGCCTTCTGCTCATTTCGTTCTTCATTACAATCCACCCTTTCACACCGTGGCGGCACCCTTTGCCGCCGCCTTCGGAGATTGGCTCGGGGACTTTGCCCCTTTTGCTGATTTGTACGATACGCTATTTGGCTAGTTGTTTGAACAAGTATTACTAGAGCGGTAGAAAAACTTCGGTGAACGGTAATTTCAACTTGATACTTGACAAGTTTTGTATAAACAATTATTTGTTATCGAATGCAGAGAAAACGCCCGGTCAAGCCGATGCATCGTCGGTTTGACCGGGCGTTTTCTCTTTGAGGGCATGAGCCTCGTCAGGCTGCGAGCTAGCCGGCTATCGCTTGGAGTTGACGCGGTAGTGGAAGATCTCAGGATGCGTACGGGCGTGCGTAACCTCGAACAAAATGCCATCCGAGGTGTATGACTGGCTCTCCATGACGGCGACACAGTTGTATTTGCCAAGGTCCAAGTAGCTGCAGTCCTCATCGTTGGCAAGCTCGACGCTCACTGTACGGCGACTCGCCATCACCTTGACGCCGCGTTTGTGCTCCAGATAGTCGTAAATTGACTTTGCGGCGATCTCGGGCGTCAGACCCTTGGCGATCGACTCCAAAAAGTAACCATGGTCTACTTGGCGCGCATTGCCGTTAAGGCTTCGGACACGCACCACGCGAATCAACTCCTCGCCCACCTTAAAGCCCAGGCGACGAGAGAGCTGCTCGGTGCAAATCAAATGCTCAAAAGACTTAACGTCCGTCGATGCAACGGCATTGTTGCGCTTTGCAAATTCGCCAAACGACTCAACTTCCTCGAGTGCGCCCAACATGTCGGTTTCGCCCTTAAGCCAAATAACGCGCACGCCCTTGCCGTGTATGGGCTGCACAAACATCCCGTCGGCCAGCATGCTCAAAGCGCGGCGGACGGTATTGCGCGTGCAGCCAAATTCCGCGGTCAGCTCGGCTTCGGTTGGCAGCATCTCCTGAAACGCATAGGTCCCATTAATGATGCGCGAGCGTATTTCTCGGTAGATTCCTTCGTATATTGCTTTTGGCATTGTTTCACCTCTACATTATTTATTTCCGGCTAGGCACGATAGCATTTCTTAAAGTTGTTTAAACCGAATATCGGTAAAGCGACAGGATTTAACCGTTGACGGTTTCTGTCGTGCCCAAATCGGTTTCGCTCAAAACTGCCGGCACGACAATCGTCTGGTCCTCTACAATGAATCCATTGTTTAAACGTTTCCCCACGCGCAACGCGCCTCGATATGCGGAAGGCAGAACATGCTGCAAAAAATCCAACGCTTTGGCGGGGCAATGTTCGCTCCCGCCATGCTGTTTTCTATATCAGGCCTCATGGTCGGCGTCTCCGCTCTCGCAACGACTGCGGACATCGTCGGCGATCTAGCCGTATACGGAACCCCTTGGTACGTTTTTTGGGCCATCATCCAGCGCGGCTCATGGACGGTCTTTAAACGCCTCCCGCTCCTTTTTGCCGTAGCGCTGCCTATCGGTCTTGCCCAAAAGCAACCGGCACGCTGCTGCCTCGAGGCACTCGTGGCCTATTTTGCCTATTGCTTCTTTTTGAGCGAGATCATTAAGCTGAGCGGAGACAACCTTGGGCTTAAGTACCCGTCATCTTTGACCCCCGCCAACGGTATCACCGTCATCGACGGCATCAAGACGCTCGACACCGGCATTATCGGCCCGCTGGTGGTATCGGCAACCGTCGTCGCCATCCATGACCGCTTCTACGATGCCAAGGTTCCCGATTGGCTCGGCACCTTCTCGGGCTCCTCGCTGGTCTACCTCATCAGCTTTTTTGCCGTGTTTGCCCTTGCCGCTATCTCGGCCGCCATCGTGCCCTCCGTATACGCAATGACCGAAACGCTGCGCCATGCACTTACGAGCGTCGGCCCCTTTGGCGTGGTCATCTTTGTGTTTTTGGAGCGAGCGCTCGAGCCCATGGGGCTGCACCACCTGCTCTACATGCCGATCTACTACGACAACCTGGTCATTAACGACGGCATCTACGCCACATGGAGCAGCTTGCTCCCCATCCTCTCCCATAGCACGCGCCCCCTTAATGAACTTGCGCCGTGGGCCGGTTTTACCGCCACCGGCTGGGTCAAGCTCTTTGGCCTTCCCGCCATCGCAGCCGCGTTCTATTCCACCGCAAAACCAGAGCGCCGCGCCGGCCTCAGGGTCATCCTTGTTCCCGCCATCATCGCCTCGGTGGTTTGCGGCGTTACCGAGCCACTCGAGTTTCTCTTTATGTTCACCCACCCCGGGCTCTTTTTTCTCTACGCCGTCTTATCGTCTTGCCTTGCCACAGCCATGAATCTCTTTGGCATCGTCGGCATCTTCTCGGGCGGCCTCATGGAGATGGCAGCCTTCAACTTTATTCCGCTCATGCGCACGCATGCCGGTGCCTATCTTTTGGCGCTCGGTATCGGCCTTGCCTTTAGCCTCATCTTTTTTGTTAGTTTTCGAGCACTCATCTTGGTCTATGACCTTAAGACGCCGGGCCGCGAGAATCATGTCGCCAATCGCGCGGCAATCGATTGTTTAACGGGAAGCGACTTTGCCAAAGAGCAATCTCCCAATGACGAGGTCAATAGTCGATCCGATCAAGATCACGTCCTCGCTGAGCGGGTAATTCAGCTTTTAGGTGGCGTTGGCAATATCGTGGGCGCAACCAACTGCGCCACGCGCCTGCGCGTCGAGGTCGCAGACCCTTCCATCGTTGCAGATAACGCGTCGTTTGTCGCGGTGGGCGCCAAGGGCCTCATCATTACGGGCAAGACCGCCCAGGTGATCATCGGCATCTCCGTTCCCCGCGTTAAAGAGCATTTTGACCAGATCATGGGCCTCGAGCCGGGATTTGTGCCCACCACCTCGGCCTCCCCTGCCGCCAGCGCAGCCCATAAGCGCGGCGATATCTGCTTCTTCGATATCGACGGAACGCTCGCCTGGCAAGACCCTCGAGTGGCACAAGAGCTTCCCGAGAGCGAGCGTGACCTGTCCCCTTATCCCAACGAGGCGGTCTCGCAGGCCATCCGCGATTTCGTTGCAAACGGCAACATGGCCTTTATCTGCACAGGACGCACCCTCAGCTGCATCCACCCCAAACTTCTTGAGCTGCCCTGGACCGGCATCGTCTGTCTTGCGGGCGGTTACGCCGAGATCGACGGACACGCAATTCGCGATCTGTCGATGACGCCCAGTATGCTGCAGCGTCTTGCCCCCTACCTTGAGCAATCGGGCGAGGTCATCCGCTTTGAGGGCCTCAACGGCGTCGTGCGCATGAGTGCCGATGCCCCCGATGCTCCCGGATACGCGCGCACCCTGGGCGACGCAGTCACGCAGCTGCAACATTACAGTGTCTACAAGATCTTGATGTCTACATCGCTCGCCAACCACATCGCTCAAGATAAGGCACTTGAGCCGCTGCTGTGCTTTAACGAGCTCGAACTCGAGGTAACCGAAATCTCGCCCCGCGAATGCACGAAGCGCGGGGGCATCCAGTCTGTACTCGACGCCCTCGATCCCCACCACGGAACCGTGTACGGCATCGGCGACGCCAGCAATGACGTCTCGCTGATGAACGCCGTCGATGTCGGTATCGCCATGGGCAATGCGCCAGACTATCTCAAAAAGCGCGCCGACTACATCACCGACTCGGTCGACAAAGATGGCGTCGTCAAGGCGCTCGAGCACTTTAGGCTTATATAAGCAGCCGGCACGCGCACGCGTCCCGTTTCTCCAAATCGCCAAAACAGACGCGCCGGCAACTCCAATGTGGCAATATGGTATCTGCACACCGCAACGATGTAACCCAAGAAAGAATGCGAGAACCCGTGTCCAGTCCGTTTACCAGCTTTTTAGCCCAGCACTTTGACCAGATTAACGACTATCTGGCCACGTTCTTTGACGGACAGGCGACCTCTGCCGATATCGAGCGCTACCTGTATGCGCCGCTCTCGGCTTTTACGGCCAACGCCGGCAAGCGCCACCGCCCGCTTATCTGTATGCTCGCCGCAACCGCAGTGGGCGGCAGCTTTGAGAGCGCCCGCAGCGCCGCGGCAGCCATCGAGCATTTCCAGTCGGGCGCGCTGATCCACGACGACATCGCCGACAACGGACAGCTTCGTCGAGGCAAGCCCTGCATGCACCTTACCGAGGGCACGGGCCTTGCCATCAATTGTGGCGACCTGGCGCTCACCATGGTCACCAAGACGGTTCTCGACGACCCTACGCTTGAGTCCGACGTGAAGCTGCGCGTGCTCCACGAGCTTACCGAGATGATCGTCCGCACCATCGAGGGTCAAGCACTCGACCTGGGTTGGGTCCGTGACAGGCGCTTTGATATCTCGGTTGATGACTACCTGGACATGGCAACGCACAAGACCGCGTTTTACAGCGGAGCCACGCCGCTTGCCGCCGGAGCCATTATCGGCGGCGGCAGCGATAAGCAAATCGAAGCGCTGCGCGCCTTTGGCCTGCACACGGGCCTTGCCTTTCAGATTCAGGACGACCTGCTCAACCTTGTCGGCACTAAGGAAGCCGCCAACAAGGACTTCCGCACCGACATCACCGAGGGCAAGCGCACGCTTGTCGCCGTACATGCCCTCTCTGATGAGCGCTACCACGACGAGGTCGAGGCGATTCTTTCCTCGGGCACCGATGATCCCGCGCAGCTCGCACGCGCCGTGGAGATCTTCCAAGAGACCGGCTCCATCGATTACGCCCACACTTACGCGCTCGACCTGACCGCTAAGGCCAAAGCGGCCATCGAGAACGTTGAGCTTGATCCGCACGCACGCGAGCTGTTCCTCTCCATGGCAGATTTCTTTGTGGAGCGCCTTAACTAACGGGGGTTATAAAACCTGTCAGCAGCGTATTTAGGCACAACTTGCTACACTGTTGAGTGCATGTTTATGCATCCCTTTGCGTTGTCTATCCGACAGACGCTCAAATAGTACGAATGGTACGCCGAAAGGGGTTCGTTCATGGAACCTATTACAACGGGCATGCAAGGAGCAGCCGTCGAGGACGTGCAGTCTCGTCTCCTGCAGCTCGGCTACACGATTGATGCCGCCGAAGTCACCGACAAGTACTTTGGAGCCACCACTGAGCAGGCCGTCAGCACCTTCAGGCTCGACAGCGGCCTTGCTGCCGGTCATGCCGTCGATATCCCCTGCTGGAGCGCCCTTGTAGACGCTTCGTATAAGCTGGGCGACCGCACTCTCTATCTGCGCATGCCCAATTTCCATGGCGCCGATGTGCAGGCCCTGCAGCGCGCTCTCAACGTTTTGGGCTTTGCCTGTGGCGAAGACGACGGCTACTTTGGTCCGCATACCGAGGCCGCCCTGCAGCAGTTCCAGGAAAATGTCGGCCTGTTTGCCGACGGCATGGCCTTCCAGGACACCTACGCCTACATCAACCGCCTGCACCATGTGTGGGAGGGCAAGCCCTCGGTCACCGAAGCCGAGTCCCGCATCGGTTTTGCTCGCGCCGCCAACGTGCTCGAGCGCTTCCAGATTGCCGTTATCGGCGAGGACCCCATCGCACGCAGTGTTGCGTCGCGCATGTGGAATATCGCCACGGCAACGACCGACAACAGCGGCATGATGCTCTGCGACTCCGAGGTCCCAACCGACGTTGACCTGGTGCTCGAGATTGCAAGCGACGAGCTGCCCGCCGACGCCGCACCGCGCGCCACGATTGCCCTCGCCGAGTGCCACAACCTGGCCCAGCGCATCCGCACTGCCAATGTCGCCGCGCAGCAGAAGCCGGCTCGCATTCGCATTGAGCTCACGGGCATGACGCGCTACAACGGCACCTTCACGGCCAGCGACGCGCAGACACTCGCCGTACGCCTGCTCGATGGCGTTTGCGATGCCCTCGCAGATTAGGTAAACTAAACGAGTTGCTTTTGGGCAACACTACACATTGGGACGTAGTTCAACGGTAGAACTCCGGTTTTTGGTGCCGGCTGTTGGGGGTTCGAATCCCTCCGTCCCAGCCAAAGAAACAAGCCTCTCGAACGCATAGCCGATCGGGAGGCTTTTCTTGTGAGCAAGCGGAGGGATTCGAACCCGTAAGGGTGCAGAGCTGAGGAAACGCGAAGTGTTTTCCAGCGCAGCACGCAAGGAGCGAAGCGACGCAGCGGGGCGCGGCCGCCGAAAAGGCGGACGCGGAATCCCTCCGCCCCGTATCAGCCGAGAGTGCCTCGCATCAAGAAATATCAGCCCCGTTCCGAAAAGCGAGCCGTAATCTACAAAATGACGTGTGGCCCCGACGGGCCGGGCATTAAGTTTGTCGCGAGTTCCGCACGCAGAGAAGGCCACATGACCTCGATGTTTTGGCAACGACAGACACTATGACCCAATCCGAGGGCACTGAAAAGATAGGAGCCCCCGCTCGTGACCGCGGGTCGGGGCTGCGACAATGATGTTGAAGTGCCATAGGCGCAGCCGCGCCGCAACGAGGTTGGGAGGC